>JABDJT010000557.1 GCA_013003335.1 Verrucomicrobiales bacterium
AAACGATGCCGATGTGCACGTGGTTTGCGATTTGAAATACAGCAAGGCTACCTCCAAACCGACTCGCTGGGTCCTGGTGGTTCCGAACGATTCTCCGATTCAATCGGTTCAGGACCTGGAAGGGAAACGAATCGCTGCGGAAGCCACGGGAATCGTCGAAAAATATCTCGAGAAAAACGGGGTAAACGCCGAAGTGGAATTCAGTTGGGGTGCAACAGAGGTGAAAGTACCTGAGTTGGTCGATGCAATCGTCGATATCACTGAAACGGGGTCATCCTTGCGGGCAAACAATTTGCGGATCGTGGATGAATTGATGGAGAGTTACCCGCAATTGATCGTGAAACACGAATCGTGGAAAGACGACTGGAAGCGGGAGAAAATTGAGCGGTTGGCGGTTCTGCTGCAGGCGGCGCTGGAAGCGCGCGACATGGTGGGTTTGAAGATGAACCTGCCTGAAAACCAGTTGCAATCGGTCCTTGATTGCCTACCCTCGCTGCGGCAGCCGACTGTGTCGAAATTGACCTCGGACGGCTGGGTAGCGGTGGAAACCGTCACGGACGAGCGAACGGTGCGGGATTTGATTCCGGATTTGATTGCATTGGGGGCCGAGGGCATCATCGAGTATCCCCTGAATAAGCTGGTCAACTAGGCTTTACAGCTTTGCTGTTCGCGACGAACCTACTTTTACTGAACTGAAACAAAAACGACGCATCTAAATCCTATGGGTTCCCTTAAAAAAAGGAGAAAAACCAAGATCAACAAGCACAAGCGACGCAAGCGCATGAAGGCGAATCGCCACAAGAAGCGTTTGCGTTACAAGAGCTAGTCAGTAGCTTTTCAGGATGAGTGCGTTGAAGCAAAGAAACCCCGGTCTGTCCGCTGTTCTTTGTTTTATCGCAGGGGTTTGTTCCTGCGATGTGGTGGTCGGACAGAATGTTCTGGAAGACTTCGCGGACGTTTATGTCGACCGGTATTTCGAGCCGCCTGAGGCGCTGAAATTGTCGCTGGAAAGCAAGAACAAAGCGGAAGCATTGGCTCAGTATTCTGTCGGGCGAATGTTTGAAAATGAGGGCCGGATCGGGAAAGCGATTACTGCCTACCAGAAGGTTCTCCGTGTGCAGCCGGGCGAGATCATGCTTGCCCGAAAGACGGCAAACCTGCTGGCCCGGACCGGCAGAACGGATGTCGCGCGGGAGATTCTCGAAGCTACTTTGAAGGAAAACCCGGATGATGCGTTTGCCTACATCGTCCTGTCCGAATTCCTTTACACCTATCATGCCGATTCCGAGGAGGACCGGAAACGTTCGCTCGACCTCGCAAAGCAGGCAGTCGGAAAATTTCCGCAGTCCTCGCTGGCTCACGAGCATCTCGTGAAGCGGTATTTGCTGGAGGGAGATCGGGAAAAGGCCCGCGAAGTGATCAGCAATGCCAGTTCAGGGGGCAATGATGATCCACAATACTGGCTCCGCTTGGCCCGGACGGCTTTGCGGGTTTGGCCGCGGGCAAACGCCAATCAGCAGCCATCCCTGATCAACGAAATTTACAAGAAGGCGCTTGATGCAGGCCGGGACAATCTGGCTGTTCGCAGGCAGGTCTCAGAGTACTACATGGCGACCCGCCAGTTCGACGAGGCGGAAAAGTTGCTGAAGGAAATTATCGAGGATCATCCGGAAAAACTGGACGTCCGGCGGGGGCTCTATGCGCTGTATCGTTCCCAGGGGAAAGAAGAGGAAGCGATCGGAGCATTGAAAGGAATCGTGGCGATCAATCCGCAGGATGCAGCCACTCACCTGGAGTTGGGCCAGATTCACCTCGACCGCATGAACAAGGCTGTGCGGGAGGCGGGTGCCCGGGTTCCGAAGCCGGACAATCCTGACCTGATTGAAGCCGCAGAGTCTTTCAAAAAGGCCCTTCGGACCGGGAAACCGGACAGTCGGCAGTTTCTACTGACCGGCGAGTTGTTTCGCCTGGCCGAAAGTTACGACGATGCGATCAGCGTGTTGGACCGGGGAGCGTATTTGTATCCCGAGGACCCCAGCTTTTTGAAAGAGGCGGCCGAGGTGTATTCATATGCCGACCGTTACGATGAATCGGTCAAGAAATTCGCAGCCGCTGAAAAACTGGCTACGCAGGCTGCTCCGGAAATGTTGGATGAGTATTTCTACTTTCAGTTTGGTGCTGCCACAGAACGGGGAGGCAATGTGGAACCGGCTGCCGATCTTTTCCGGAAATCTATTGAATTGCTTACGAAGAACGACCCGAACCAGGAACAGAATAAGTTCACGGCGCTGGTCTACAATTACCTCGGTTACATGTGGGTGGAGAACGATATGAATATCGACGAGGGCGGGGAACTGATCAAAACAGCTTTGTCGCTGGATCCTGAATCCGGTGCCATCACCGACAGTCTCGGTTGGTATTATTTCAAAAAGGAAAAATTTGAGGACGCACGAAAAGAGTTGCTGAAAGCGGAGCGGATCATGAGAGAAGAGGCGGAGGCGAACGGGGAAGAATACGAAGCAGATTCAGTGATTTTGGATCACCTTGGACAGGCTCACTGGATGACTGGTTATGAGGAAGAGGCGATTGCCTACATGGAAAATGCCGTGAAGCACGATCCGGAAAAAAAGGAATATGCCGAGCGGTTGAAAAAATACCGCGAAGGAAAGCCGCCTGTTGAGCGGCCAAAACCGGCTGTGGATACTCCCGATCCGGATTCCCCTTCAGAAGTCGAAGATGGGTCGAAAAGTGACTCGCCTCCCGCAGTTGGGCCGCCGCCAGCCGGTCAATAGCCAGCCAACTGTCTTAGGCTCGCCAGATCCAGTTCATCCAAACGGTGAACCACCAGGTCCGCTTTCGAAAGCGACTCCGCAGGATGCGTCGTAGCCACACCGACCACTTTCATACCGCCGGCGCGAGCTGCCTGGATACCGACGTGGGCGTCTTCCAGCACAATGCAGCGATCCGGCGAAACCCCGAGCGCCTTGGCTCCATTCAAAAACACCTCCGGATCCGGTTTCCCCCGGGTCACGTCTTCGGCTGCGATGATCTTCCGGAAAAACTCTCCGATGCCGGTGATTTCGAGAGCGCAGTCGATATTCGAACGGGGAGTGGAGGAACCCACTGCGGTGGGAATCCCAGCCGCGGCCAGCATTGTCAGGAATTCGCGAACACCGGGCAACGGTTCAATTCCATTCTTCCGCACCAATTCCCGATAGGCTTCCTCTTTTTCAAAAGCGAGACGCGAAATTTCTTCAGGGTCGGTCGACCAGCCGAGAATATCCGGGATGATCGATTCATTCCGCATCCCGAATCCATTTTCAAAATGCCCTTCCGGCAGAGGTAGATTTTCCCGGGCTGCGAGCAGATCCCAACTCTTCTCGTGCTGTTCGCGGGAGTCGATGACAACTCCGTCCCAGTCAAAAAGAACGGCAAATTTGCTCATCCCAGTTTTCGAGCCGCTTCCTTGGCAAAATACGTCAGAATCATGTCTGCCCCCGCCCGCTTGATCCCGGTGAGCGATTCCATCATGACCTGTTCCCGATCGATCCAGCCATCCCGAGCCGCGGATTGAATCATCAAATATTCTCCGCTCACCTGATAGGCCGCAAGTGGCAGGTCGCTTTCCTCCCGAACGGCCCGGATAATATCCAGATACGGTCCTGCCGGTTTCACCATCAGGATATCGGCACCCTCCGCTGTGTCGGCCTCGGCTTCCCGCAGCGCCTCGCGCCAGTTCGCCGGGTCCATTTGATACGTCTTTTTGTCTCCCGCCTTCGGTGCTGAATCCAAGGCTCCGCGGAAAGGGCCGTAGTAGGCGGATGCGTATTTCGCTGTGTAGCTCATGATTCCCACATCTTCGAAATCCGCGTCATCCAGTGCCGCCCGAATGGCCCCGACCCGTCCGTCCATCATGTCGCTCGGTGAAACCAGGTCCGCACCCGCAGCAGCATGAGACAATGCCTGCTCGCACAGGACATCCACAGTCGGATCATTTAAAATCCGCAGATCACCGGTTTCGCTGTCTGCTTCGACAATCCCGTCGTGCCCGTCTGAATTGTAGGGATCAAGCGCGACATCTGTGATCACGGTGACGTTCGGATGTGCCGATTTCACCGCACGAATGGCCCGCTGCACCAGCCCCTCCGGATTGGCACATTCCTCTCCTCGGGGCGACTTCAGATCTTCCTCGATCTTTGGAAAAAACACGACTGCCTGTACTCCCAGCTTCGCAGCCTCTCCCACCTCATTGACCAGCCCCTCAAGGCTCCAGCGATGGCACCCCGGCATGGATTCGATGGGCTCATCCGAGGATGATTCGTGAACAAAAAGCGGCAAAATGAAATCAGCAGGAGACAGCATCGTTTCGCGAACCAGCCCGCGGATGGAGGCGGTTCGGCGGTTCCGGCGCAGGCGGTCAGGCAAATCCAGTTTGCTGTCAGCGTGTTCGTGGCTCATGAAGGCAAAAGCTAACCGAAATTTTGGAAAAGAGAAAACGAATGAACAGGGTACGTTTGGCGATTCGACCCTGTTGATTTATAGAAAGAAAAAACCCCTGCCGGGATAGACCGCAGCAGGGGTTTCCAGGGACGATAGAAATTGATTTATCCGCGGGGGATCTGGAGCGTCTGGCCGGTCCGAATCAGATCGGAACTGAGGCCGTTGGCGCTTTGAATGGCAGCCACTGAGGTTCCATACCGACGACTCAGACTGAAAAGCGTGTCACCCTGAACGACCGTGTGAGTCGCTCCAGCTCCGCCACCGCTGCCGTAGCTGTTGGAAGCGTAAGTATCCGTGTAGGCCGGGGCTGGATTCGAAGCGGGTGCCGGAGGCGTGTAGCTGTTGTCCGAATAGGTCGGATAGCTCGCACCGCCGTTATTGGCCGGAGCTGCACCGGTGTAATCCGTGTAACCACCACCGGTGTTGTTCGCGGCAGCCGTTGTCCCGGTTCCGTAAGTCGAACTCTGCGGACCGTAATAAGGATTGTCCTGATACGGATTGTTATCAGCGACTTTGTTTTTTCCGCAGGAAACGACAGAAAGAGCGAGTGCGGCCGGCAGGAGGATTCGAAGAGTGGAGATGGAAAAGTTCATATTTCTACCAAGATTGTTAAACTTATGAGAAATTTAATGTTTCTTAACTAACTTGCAAGCCTTTTTGGTCAAAATTTTAAAATTTATCAGGAAAGTGGAGAAATAATCGACCGGAAGCCCCGAAAAATTTTGGACTAAACGTTTCCACCAATAATCATCTTGCTTCCGTGTTTTTGAGGTATAAGGCTGGACGATTCAGAGTGCATTTCTATTAGATGAGCATTTCCAGAGCCCTGATATCCGTCTACGACAAAACCGGTTTGGACCAGCTTGCCCGCGGGCTGTACGAGCATGGAGTTGAGATCCTTTCAACCGGCGGAACAGCCAAATTTATCGCGAATTTGGATATCCCGGTGGTCGAGGTGTCCGATTTTACAGGATTTCCCGAATTGTTCGAAGGTCGTGTAAAAACCCTTCACCCGAAGATCCACGGAGGGTTGCTGCATCGTCGCGACAAAGAGGAGCATGTCCAGCAGGCCGAGGACAATGAAATACTCCCGATCGACCTGGTTGTGGTCAATCTCTACCCATTCGAACAGACCGTCGCCAAAGAAGGCGTGACCCGGGAGGAAGCCATCGAACAGATCGACATAGGCGGGCCTTCCATGCTCCGCTCGGCTGCAAAAAACCATGACGCGGTGACCGTTGTGGTCGACCCCGGGGACTACGAAGGAATCCTGGAGGAAATGGATAAGCATGAGGGCAACACCACCCTCAAAACGCGGGAACGCCTCGCCATCAAAGTTTTTCAAAGGACCTCAGAATACGACGGAGCGATCGCCGGCTACCTCAGCGGTGCGCAGGAAACCAAGAGCAGCTTTTCGATCAGCCTTCCGCTCGCCCAGGAACTTCGCTACGGGGAAAACCCCCACCAGAAAGCGTCCCTCTACGGAAACTTCGGCGATTATTTCAAGCAACTGCAGGGGAAAGGACTGAGCTACACCAACGTGATCGATATCGTTGCTGCGGGGGAACTGATCCTCGAATTCCGCCGCCCGGCCGTTGCAATCCTGAAGCACACCAATCCCTGCGGGGTAGGTTTGGATGATGACGATCTGCGTCAGGCCTGGGAAAAGGCTTTTGAAACGGACCGGCAGGCTCCGTTCGGTGGAGTCATCGTGTGCAATCGCCCGCTGGATATCGGTCTCGCACGCGTCATCAGCGAGATTTTTACAGACGTGATTATCGCCCCCGACTTCGAGACGGATGCCCGGGCGTTGCTTCAGAAAAAGAAAAATCTACGCCTGATCCAGATGGCTGAGGAATTCAGCGAAACACTCGATGACCCGATTATCGCCTCCACAGCCGGTGGAGTCCTCGTGATGGATCACGATAAAACGGCTCTTGGCCTGGATGGTATCGAGGAACGAGTCGTGACAAACCGTCCACCGACCGCCGATGAAATCGAGGCAATGCGGTTTGGCTGGAGAGTCGTGAAACACGTAAAATCCAACGCGATCGTTTTTTCTGCGAAAGACCGCACCCTGGGGATAGGAGCGGGCCAGATGAGCCGGGTGGATTCCAGTCGGCTCGCAGTTTGGAAAGCGGAACAGGCTGGACTCGATCTGAAAGGAAGCGTTGTCGCCAGCGATGCCATGTATCCCTTCCCGGACGGACTTGTTTCCGCGATCGAAGCCGGAGCCACCGCTGCGATTCAACCGGGAGGTTCCATCCGCGACGAAGAAGTGATCGCCGCCGCCGATGAACATGATGCGGCGATGGTATTCACCGGTCACCGGCATTTTCTACATTGATCCACGAATCAACAGGGTTGGTTCGGCAAACAAACCCTGTTCACTCGTTTCCGCGACCTATCGTGATAATTCGGTCGGGGGCGAGTTTTTCAGGGATCAGGTGAGTAATTAAAATTACGCCTGCTCCCGCTCGTTTCTCCGCCTGGAGGGCCTCACAAACCCGATCGACGGATTCTTCGTCGAGGGCGGCAAAGGGCTCGTCGAGCATCAGGAAGGGCCGCCCTGAAACGAGCGCGCGGCAAAGTGCGAGCCGGTATTGCTGGCCAACCGACAAATTCCGTCCCCGGTCAGCCAGAACGGCATCCAGCCCGCCCCGTTTTTTGACGAGTCCGTCGAGATCAACCTCATCAAGAGCCTTCCAGGTGTCTTCATCGGGAATTGCCGGATTTCCAAGGGTGACATTGTCCCGAATCGTACCGACAAACAGGTAGGGCTGCTGTTCCACAAATGCGGAGAGTTTGGTCGGAGCCTGTGGGAACCTGGTCGATTCTCCGGATTTCAGATCGACTTCAAATGCTCCGGAACCAGCCGGTCGGAGTCCTGACAGGGATTCGAGAAAAGTCGATTTCCCGCAACCGGACGGCCCCATGATCGCAACGATCTCGCCGGTCTGAATTTCGAAATCGAAAGCGGAAATCACGGGTGCACCCCCTCCGTATCCGATCTCGAGATCGACAGCCCGGAGTGCCGATGCGTGCGGAACGATTTCCGATTCAAAATCAGCTCCGAAGCTCACGGAATCCTCTTCCACGCGGTTCTCCTCGTCGTAGAGCATCGTTGCCAAACGGCCGCCTTCGATAAAAAAGCGATTCCAGTCGTAGGCAGACGCGACGAGTTCTTTCGCGGCACCGAGGAACAGGTTGATGAAAAACGGGTAAATCAGGGCGTCTTCGACGGTGAGCTCGCCGCCCCGGATTTGATAGGCGACAAGTGTCAGAATCGCTGTGATGACGATCTGCCCGCTCAATTCATTCAGGCCCATCAGCGCGGCCATCGATTTGATGATTCGCATGCCGGCGCGGAACAGATCTTTCAGCTGAAGATTCACCCGCTCAAAAGTGAATCGCTCTCCGCCGTAACTGCGAATGGTCCGCAAGCCTTCGAATGTTTCGATCATGGTTTGAAACACGCCTCCCTCGATCTCGCGAGCTTCAGTCAGGGTAGGGGCCATTTTTTTCTGCACGAAAACATTGAAAATGGCGAGCAGGACGGCAGCGGCAAGGGGAATGAAAGCCAGGGGTCCACTATGAAAGAAGAACAGCACTGCCGCGCCGACCAGCATGGTCAGGTTTTGAATCTGATTGGGCAGGGAGGCGGTGAGAAATTCCTCGGCGTTATGCAAATCGCCCGTCATACGCGTCATCCAATCGCCCCGATGGGCGGAGTCGAGCTTGTCGATTCGGGTCCGGCTCAGGCTTTGGACGGCATCACGCCGGAGATCGTTGCTGATCGTGAGGCGCAGCCATTCCCGCAGAACACCCGTCAGGAAAATGGACAACCACAGGCAAAGCGCGATCGCCGCTCCGAAAGTGACGAGGTTTCGCAGGAAATCCCCGGCGGTGGCCTCACCCAGCTTTTGCGAACCCCCGGTAAAAAATTGCAGCAACCGCGGTGGAAGAAGGAAAACCGCGGACAGTAGAACGGCGGCGGGAATCCACAGCTTGTAGCGCCAGCCCAACCGGCCGGTGACTTCCCGGATCAGGCGGAAGCAGTATTTCCGCATCCTCGCAGGATCCGGCCCGAATCCGGGTGGGAGAGTGGAAGAATCAGGTGGGGGAGCGGAATCCATAGGGCCGGTTGCTTTCAGTTTAGACGCATAAAAGCGGGCGTCATGCGTCTATCCCCCTATGAATTCCGCTTCCAATCTTTCCGAACGAATCAAGCGCGTGCAAAGCACATTGCGCCGCAAGCAACCACTCGATCAGCGGATCACGAATGTCCGGAAGGCGATCTCCGGGTCCGGTCAGTTGGGTGAACCCACGCCGCTGGATGGGCAGGTGGAGCCGGACGCAGAAAAAGCTCTGCAAATTCGCATAAACGAATCCGCCTGATCGTCACACCGGCACACAAAACAAATACCGATTCATTCAAAAGATGACCGCTACTCAAACCCAACCAGTCAACCCCGTCACCGGCGCTCCTGTCTCCGCGCCGAACGCGATGCCGCTCCCGTCCAACGAACTGGAACAGCTCTACATGACTCTCCTCGTGATTCAGCCGAGCCCGTTCTGCAATATCAACTGCGACTACTGCTACCTTCCGGATCGGGGAAACAAGACGCGGATGACTTTCGAAACGCTCGAAAATGTCATGGGGAAGGTTTTCGACAGCGGAATGGTCGGGCCTCCGTTCACTCTTCTTTGGCACGCCGGGGAACCTCTCGCTGTTCCGCTGAAGTGGTACGAAGAAGCTTTCGAAATCATCAATCGTTTCCCGAATGCCAAACAGCTCGTGGAACACAATTTTCAGACCAACGGCACCCTGGTAAACCAGAAGTGGATCGACTTTATCCTGAAGCACAAAATTGAAGTCGGCGTCAGCATCGATGGCCCCGAATTCATTCACGATCATCACCGGAAAACCCGCAAAGGCGGGGGCACCCACGCCAAAGCGATGCGCGGATACAAGATGCTCCGTGAGGCCGGAGTGAATCCCGGAGTGGTCAGTGTGATCTCCGATATCGCCGTCGATCACCCCGACGAGATTTACGATTTCTTCATCGAAAACGACATCAACGGAGTCGGTTTCAATATCGAGGAAGTCGAAGGCGCGAATGCCTCCAGCTCCCTGGGCGATGTGAATATGGATGGCGATGAGCGCATCCGGCGTTTCCTGACGCGGATCTATGATCGGAACAAAGCCGACGGCTTTCCGTTGCGGATTCGTGAGTTCGAGACGGCGAAAATGAACATTCTCGAACCGCACATGACGCACATGCCTGATGGCCGGTATTACAATTCCGAGACGGATCCGTTCGGCATGATCAACGTCGACTGCTTCGGCAATTTCTCGACCTTTTCACCCGAGCTGCTCGGTCAGCCGACGGAAAAATACGGCACCTTCAATTTCGGCAACGTTATCAAGCACAGCTTTTTCGATGCGACGAAGAACAAGGCCTTTCAACAGGTCTTGGAAGACATCGACGCCGGCAATCGCAAATGCGCTGAGTCCTGCCCCTTCTGGAACTACTGCGGTGGGGCCTCTCCGTCGAACAAGTATTACGAAAACGGAACCTTCGATTCCACCGAGACGGCCAATTGCCGCTCCACAGTCCAGATCCCCCTGGAAATCGTCCTCGAAGACCTGGAACACGATCTGCAGCTCCCGGCGGTCCCAATTCCGAATGCTGATTCCTGAAATTTTCCAAACCGGCCCCGGTCCGCTCCCACCGCGAGCCATTCACCCAAACAAACCAAAAACAAACCAAGAAAGACAAGAACCATGGCAATCCTCAGAAGCACTGATGGTAAGTTCTACGAAGTCGCGGACGAACAGCTCGATGATAAGCTTATCCCGGCCGAAGAACTCAAAAACAAACTCGGTACCGCCTCCACAGGCCCGGCAGTCGCCGGTCCCGGCGTGCCGCCACAGAATGCCGGCCCCGTTTCCCTTCCCGGAACCGGCCAGGTCGTCATCCAGATCTTCACCTCCGACGGACTCGAAGGACCGACCGGTCCCGCCCCCGAAGGTGAAGGCAACGAGGAAGAAGTGACCGCGCACGGCTGGTGCTGGCGCCGGAACTGCTTCCACAACTGCTGGCGTCGCAATTGCTTTCGCAACTGCTACCGCTAATCCAATCATTCCGAAATCCGGCTTTCCTTCGGGAGAGCCGGAATTTTCGGGTGAATTCAGCAGTTCGGGATTCACTCAATTCGATCCTGAACTCCTGACTTCCACCCACCGAACATGAAAGCTCCCATCATTCAGCCTGCTAACCCCGCCCGGCCATACGGCGTCGGACTTGCCTATCGATACTCGTTTCACGACGAAGCCGTCAAATACGAGGACGAAATCGATATCATGGAAATTTCGACGGAGGATTACATCATCCGTGAACGCCGGATCAACAGCGACCCCAACGAAGCCCTCCTCCGCGACGCTCTGGACCGCTGGAGCTGTGTCGCCCACGGCATCTCGCTGTCGATCGGCAGCGTCCAGGATTTGAACGAGCATTACATGAGCGGCTCGAAACGCTTTCTCGAGGAATACGGCATCGATGTTTTCAGCGAACATCTCGCTTTTCACGAGATCGACGGAAAAGACCTGACGATGTTTTTGTGCATGCCTTTCGAGGAAATCGCCGTGCAGTGGGTGAAGCAGAATTATTACGCGGTGCGTCGCCAACTCGGCCGCCCGTTTGCCCTGGAAAACGTCACCTACTTTTTCCCGGCCCCGCATTCTTCACTCGATGAGGCCGATTTTCTGCGCCGTGTCACCGAGGAAACCGACTGTACGCTCCTGCTCGATATCACGAATGTGTTTAACAACGCGAACAATCACAACTACGATCCCTACGAATTTCTCGACCGCCTGCCGTTGGAGCGCGTCTCGCAAATGCACCTCGCCGGCGGATTTCAACAGCCCGACGGAAAATGGGAGGACAGCCACAGCCATCCGGTGATGGACGGGGTCTGGCCACTCTACGAGGAGGTGCTGAAACGGTCGCCTGCAGAAATTGTCATCGTCGAACGCGACAGCCGATTCAACCCGTTCGAAGAAGTCCTCGACGACGTCCGGAAGGCCCGGGAACTGTTTTATCAATATCGGCCCTCTGTTCCGGAAGGCGACGGCCCGATTTACCTCGACGAGACGCCAATCGAAGTCCCGAAAACGACTCCGCTTGCGCCCGAGTTTGCCGGCCTGCGGTCCTACCAGAGGGCCTTGATGGGCCGGATCACTGACTCCGGTTTTCGTGAGCGCTACCAGCAGAATCCTCCGGAAGCATTGAAAGAATTCGGGCTCACCGAGGAGAAATGGGTCAACAGTCTGTGCGACATTGATTTGAACATTCTCGGCCGCCTGCAGGATTCCTGGGATTATATCGACAACGAAAATCAGGAGATCGCCGGGGAATATGAGCAGAACGAATGGGCCGCATGGGCGGACATTCTGCAATCCGAGGGCAAGTCCGTTTGAAGAAAAACGGCTTGCCAGACGGGTCGTTGTGAGCAAATTACGGCTCTGATTTACCGCGAGGGAAACTCAATGAATGCGCACCCGTAGCTCAACTGGATAGAGCGCTTGACTACGGATCAGGAGGTTTGGGGTTCGAATCCCTACGGGTGTGCCAGTTTTTTGAACTTCAGATGACGTCTTCCGCCCGGCGTCCCGCCGATGCTCAGACCGCGAACAAGCTCGCTTTGCCCCTGAAGTTTTGAACTTCAGATGACGTCTTCCGCCCGGCGTCCCGCCTATGCTCAGACCGCGAGTGTTGGAAGCCGGAATCGCATCAATACCGAACAGACCCTATGGGTTCGTTCCGGCCTGCCAGGCCCCCCAACCGATCAGGCGACTGACCACAGGTACGCGACTTTGGGGATTGTATTCGCTGGGGACCCAGCTCAATTCCACCCGGGCAATCCGGCCCCGATCTCCGACCAAGTGCTCCGAAAATCCGAGACCCTCGAAATCGGAGTTTTTGATGATCACAGTGCGGGGAGGTTGACTGTCGAAAGGTGATTGGAGGTACAGTTCGGTGGCCGCTTCAAACCAGGGATTGTGTCGAATGGAAACGTTTCCGCCTTTTCGAATCATGAGGCGAAATTCGCGGGTTGGGGCTGTGGTGTCAGTCAGAAAGCGGGGAAGAGCGTCTTCCGCCAGCTGCTTGTACAAGGTCCAGTCGAGTTTGAACACGTTTGGTTCAATTTCTACGACGATCCAGCGGTGGAGGGCTTCGTTTTCCTTTTCGGTGACATCGAACACGCCGAAAGTCTTGCCGGAGCCGGCATCCTTCATGGTTCCGAGCGGTCGGAATTCGGCAAGGGTTGGCAATGTTTCGAGACTACCGCAAAATTCCCTGAAACTGGTTTCGACGCCGTCTTCTTCATACAGGAAGGGGAGGCGGGCTTCTGCTTCCGTTGCGCTGTAAAACTGAGTGATGGCGTCGGCACCGCCTTTGTTGATCCGGTCGGTCTCAGAAATGGAATCTCCCGCGGCCAGCGCGGGAGTCAGAGTATCCAAAGAATCAGGTGATTGGGCAGCCGGCGATTCGCCGCTTGCGGGAGGAGTAGTTGGAATTTCCCGGCCGGGTAGCGGAACGGGAAATTCCTCATCCCGAAATGGCGGAGGCAAAGCGGGAACGGGTTGGCTCCCGCCGGTGGCATTGGGGATGGGAATCGTGGAGTTTTCGGGATTGGGATTAGCCGGGGGCGGATCCGGCGGACTTTCGCCTCCGTTCCCTCCAAGCACATCGGTTGCCGGCTTGATGAAATCCGTGAGCCAGACCTTGAACTGCTGAACTTTTTCATCCGGGGCGAAGATATAACCGGCGTAGGCGCCGCCGCCGAGGAGCGCGAGAACGATCATCCATTTGAGCCAGCCGAGATTCAGAGGTCGTTTTGATTTTCCGAGTGACTTCCCGCTTTTCTTCTTGTCGGGGGCGGGTGCTGCACCGGGTTGGCCGGGAGCGGTCGGGTTGGCAATTTCCTCCTGCTGAGGTTGCAGGGCAGTATCACCGGATTCGGATTGCTCCTCCTGCGGGGCGGCCTGTGATTCAAATGGGGAGGGTGTTGAAAAATTTTGAATCTGGGGATCTGCCGAATTTGCCGAATTTGCCGAATTTGCCGGATCTGTCGGGGCTGCAGCCTGTGCGCCCGGGTTGGCCCAGGGAAGAGGGTTCCCGGGGGTGTTCGGGATGGCTGCCGGATTCGGCGCGGCTTCCTGGTTCAATTCGGCTGGATTGTGCGGCTGGTCCGGAGTGGCTGAATCGGTTTGGAAAAGGGATCCGGGAACGGGTTGAGCCTGCTGCATCGGTTGAGCAGCCGGTTGTTGGTGTTGTTGGACAGCCGGTTCGTTTAAACCGCCTGCAGGTTCGCCCTGGCTGGCAGTTCCCTGGGCCGGATTGGCTCCGAAAGAGGGAGCGGTGAGTTGTTCTGCCTCCTGTTGCGGAGGTTGCTGCTGCTGCTGCCACGGAGACTGGGATGGCAGTCCGTGAGCCACTTCCGGCTCGGATGGATTCCCGGGGTTTTCCCAGGTGCTGGTTTCCGGTTGCGCAGCGGTCTGAGGTTCGCTGCTGATCTCTTCTGCCTGAACGGGAATCGAATCCGCAACCTGCGGTTGGGAAGGGGCAGTGAAATCGAGTCGTTCGATCACAACGGACCCGTCCGGTGAAAGGGCTGCACGCATTGGGATGCCGCAATGAACACAATTTCCATCAATGCCGACATGCTCACGACGCAGACGAAGGCCTGCCTGGCAACCCGGGCACTGTAGATTTACGGATTCACTGGCGACTGGCTGAGCGTGGGCTCCGGGCAGGGGAGGAGTTTGAACGGGCTGCTCAGGTTGAATCGCCGGTGCTGATGCCGGTGCAGGCGAAAACTCCGGAGTAGGTGCCGGGGCAACTTGTTGATTGGGAGCCGCGTTGGGATTTGGCGGACCTCCCCAGGCATTGGAACGCGGTGCGGAACCGACCGGGGCCGGAGGATCGCCAAAAGGAGATACGGTGGGGGCGGCAGTTCCCCAGGTTGGGCCGTTCTGTTCCGCGGGCTGGTTGGTGTTCGGGTTCATGATGGTTGCCCTGGTTCTTTCGCGAAAAATCAGTAGTTGATGGTATCGGAGCCGGGAGGGGTCGTGGTCAAAAACGGATCCGGTTCGTCCTCGTAGGAACTCTGGCGGGGCATGGGCTCTGGCTGAACCCATTCATTGTCCACGCCCATGCTGCTTTCGATCCAGGATTGGACGGATTCCTTGATGTCCTTGAAGTAGCCTTCCATTGGGAGGAAAAAGGAAGCGAGTCCGATTCCGGAAATGAGGCCGAATAGAGCCACGAAGATCGCTGCCTTGGAGGATTTTCCCTTTGGCTTGCGAATTTTTTCCTGCGAAGGCGAAACCGAAATTCCAGGAGCTATTGGATTTGGAGCCGGCAACGGAGCATCGGTGCCGGGGAGCGAGACCTCGGGAACTGCCGCTGTATCGGGCGGAATGGATGCAGGAGCCGAAACTGGCTCTGTCGGGGTTTCGGTGGAGGGTTCATCCACTGTGCCGAGAGTGGTGTCGGGTGAGGAACTGGCCAAATTCCCGACGCGGTCGGCGTCCGACGGAGTTTCCCAGGGCATTTGAGTGCTGAACGATGGAGTATCCGTGGATGTTGAAGCGAGCGAATTCTCCGTTGGGAGAGAGACCGGAGAAGTGGAAGTTTCCTGCGGCAGTGGCAGGTTGTTGACGGGAGGAAGGAATGAAGGCTCGGGACTTTCCTCCGGATTGGGTGCCGGACTACCGAATGCCGACTTCATGGCTGGCTGTTGATCCGAAATCGACATGGGGTTTGCCGATTCTGTCGGGCCGGATTCGTCCATTTGAGACAGTGGAACAGCATTCGGAGATGCAGGAGTCTTCAGAACCGGCATTTCTGTGGGCAATGCCACGCCCGGCTCCGGTTCGGTGTCCACGGATCCTTCCGGTTCCAATTCCGGTTCTGTGGTTTGGTCGAGCTCCGAAATACTGGCAAAGGGTTCTGCGGGACCGACGGGCGCCTTCCAGGGCGAGTCCAAGTTAGCTGATGTTTCCGCAGGCGGATTCGATTCGATGCCGGGTTTCTCCGGCTCATCTGCAGTCCCGGGGCCCTGATCTTCTTGCGGGATTGCCTCTTCAAACGGGGAAATCACGACGTTGCTGACCTGAGGGCCGATGGGCTGCTCTTCCTGCAACTCGTTCGACTCCATTGGTGCAAGCGAGTCAAGCGGTGCGAATCCGTCTACCGGGTTCGTCCAGTCTTCCGATTCATCTGCCCCATTTTCTTCAGGATCGCTATCTTCTTCCACTTTTGCCGGTTCATTTGCAGAAGATGGAACTTCCTCCTGATCGACCACCCGGTCGGAGGGGTCTGGCAGTGACGGAGGTTCAAGGTTGCTCACTTCCGTTTCTTCCGGAGCAGAGGGTTCCGCGGGAAGTGTTGCGAGCGGAAACACGTTCACTTTCTGATCCACACCCGAGACGGCGGCTATAATTGGTAAATCACACCACACGCACTGTCCGGCGATGCCCAAATGCTGCGGCTGCAGGGTCAATCCCTTATTGCAGGACGGACACGAAACCGTGATCGCAGTGGACACGTTCTCCGGTACGGCTGGCTGCTCCGGCTCGGGTCCCGACTCATTGGCGGGAGGCTTATCGGAAACAGGAACGTCAATTTCGGAAGTGGCAGCCATTAATCCCGGCCCGGTAGGTTCCGGACTTTTTTTTTTGACCTTTTTCAGAGGCGCGAGGTTCAATTCTGCCTCGGCGACATCCAATCCCGGCCAGTCCGGTCTCAATTCCTGATCGATTGCCTGCCAAATCTCTTCGTCGAGTTCGTGGACATCAAAATTTCGTTCTTCCTCAAAAACCGTCTCGATGGCCGGCCCGTCTTGCGGTTGGGTGGGGGCCTGCTTCGGCAGGAGTTGCTCGTCCTCCACCGGAGGGACCGAATCTTCAAGACTGTGGTCCGCTTTCAGAACGAGGCCATTTTGATCCGATGTTTCCAACCTCGGCCCGGAGAGCAAAGGTTCTTCCCGGGTGACTCCCCCGCGCTGGGAACGCTCAGCCGGCTGGGAACTGGTGTTGTCGAAAGCCGAAGACAGGGTCGTCACTTCGCGGACGGGTTCTGACAATTCTTCTTCGCTGCTGCTACCGGCGGGATCCAGATTCCCGCGCGATCGATCGCCGGAGTCCTGTTCGGCCTGTAATTGCAGTCGGTCGAATCCGAGGGTTGTCAGGAAACGGGAGCGATCCGGTCCGGAATTTGAATCCGATTGAGGAGTGCCCGTTGAAGGGGTATTTTTTTGCGACTCCATGGCGTTGAGCATAAAAATCCAATCCAGTTTTACCGGATATTCTTATTTTTATAATATTTTCATAAAATTTCAACTAATTTCACTGTTTTCTGTTAACTTTTTAGAATTCGATATAATTTGTGCTTCTTGACCTTTCCTGTAAAGCGGACGATCTTTTCCACCCGCGAAATGCAAAAATTGCTCCAATTCTCTTTCTCCCGGTTTGCGCGGATTTTATCCGTGTCCATGGTTGCCTTCGTTCTTTCGGGCTGTAAATCGACCAGGCAGGTATCGCCGACTCCTCCCAATCCATCCGCCCGGCAATCGGAGGGACAAATTCGCCTCAGCCCGGAAGACGCCCGGAAAATCGGTCAGAAAATCTGGCAAAACGAATGCAGCGGAACCATCGAGGGGCTGACCAGCTGGAATCAGGGGGAAGATTTCGCCTCACTCGGCATTGGACATTTCATCTGGTATGTAGAAGGCCGACCCGGACCGTTTGATGAGAGCTTCCCGCGCCTGATCGCATTTTTACAGGAGCGAAACGTCGATATGCCGGGGTGGCTGAAGCGGACGAAGCATTGTCCGTGGAAGAATCGTGCTGCGTTCGTGGCAGCTCAGGATTCACAGCAGATGAAGGAATTGAGAAAATTCCTGGCGAACACCGTGCCGCAGCAAACCGATTTTATCGTCCTTCGGCTCGAGCAGGCACTCCCCAAGATGGTTCGCGAGACAAAAGGGGCAGCCGAACAGGCACGATTGAAATCGAATTTCTACAAAGTGGCGTCTTCCGGTGCAGGCGTGTATGCCTTGATTGATTATGTGAATTTCAAGGGCGAGGGCGTCAAAAAGGAGGAGCGATACAACGGAATCGGATGGGGATTGCGTGACGTCCTGCTGGAAATGAAAAACGTTCCGTCCGGACCCGCCGCCGCCGCAGAATTCAGTGAAGCAGCCAAAAGAACGCTCCAAAGGCGCGTCAGGAACGCTCCGACCGCCCGCAATGAATCCCGCTGGATGAAGGGCTGGATGAATCGCTGCGAGACCTATAAGAAAGGGATTTGAATCTTCAACCGCACGAACCAACAGGGTGGGTTCGTCAAACAGACCCTGTTCGTTCGTTTTTTCCGCTTTTCTTCCGCTGAATCGCCCGTAGAAATATCGTCCAAAAAACTGCTACCCCTACCATGGAACGATCTCTCATTCTCCTGAAGCCCGACTGCGTCAGCAAAAAACACTGTGGCGAAGTCATCGATCGATACGAGAAAGCCGGATTCACGATCCGGGGCGTGAAGATGATGAAACTGTCTGACGAATTGCTGGCTGATCACTACAACCACATCGCGGACAAACCCTTTTTCCCGAACATCGTTGAATTTATGCAGTCGACTCCGGTGATTGCGATGATCCTCGAGGGTGAGGATGTCGTCAGCAACGTGCGGGATATGCTTGGCCCCACGAATTCAGCGGAAGCGGATCCCGGCACGATCCGGGGTGACCTCGGCGAAGATATGATGATCAACATCTGCCACGCGTCCGATTCGCCGGAAAATGCAGAAATTGAAGTCGCCCGGTTTTTCCGCGACGACGAGATTTTCAGCTACTGATCAGGCAGGCTGCCGGGGTGTGCGCCGAAAGAGCAGGAACAGGCAGCCAATTGCAATCAACAGGGCCGCCGTCGGTTCCGGAATCCGCTCCGTCTGGAGGTCGAAGCTGCCGAGGGGAGTAGTGATTCCCGACTCTTCCCCAGTGTAAGTGCTGTTCACGGCACCCACGGGAGCCGCGAGAGCAGCGTCAGTGAGAACGAACGAGGTGACCGACGGGTCAGTAGGTTCCGCGGTCGGGTAAATCCAGTTCACGCTGTTCAGCAGAACCACTTCGCCGGTCGCACCCTGCGACACATTCGTGCCCCAGATGAAGGCTGCATCGGTGTTGGCGAACACGTTGTTGTCATTCAGGTTCTCCGAGTCGTTGAACCAGTCCAGGGTATCGTTGTAGGTGGTCGTATCCAAATTCGTCCAGTTGGCAAGCCAGCTGTCGTAGTTCGACCGGGTCGGGGTAAATGAATCGGCGAATTTGCCGAGGTAAAACGTGTAGCTCGAATCGATTGCGTTTCCCAGGCTGTCGAAAGAACTGGTCGGTGTCTGGGACACTTCGAATCCCCATTCAATGACATCGGCGCGACCGACGGACGTCAGGAGGGCGGCAGCGAATAGCAGGCGGATGCAGTTTTTCATCGTGTTATTTGTGATTGTGCTTTTGAAACAGGCGAAAGCGGGGCTTCGGTTCAGGAGCGGGCTGCCGAACCGGGGCCGCGTGTGCTTGAGGCTCGATATCGGGATCGGCGAATTCGATCGTCTCTTCGAGGATTTCGGACCGGTTTTGCTCCAGGTCATTGGTGGTGCGGGGAAGAGCTCCGGCCTTTTCGCCAGGTATGATGTGGGGCTGAATGAATATGAGGAGCTCTTCGCGGAGATTTTTCTTTTCGGTGCTGCCGAGAACCCGTCCCAACAGCGGAATCTTCCGAATGCCCGGCACACCGGTGACTTCTTCCTCCTCCCGCTCGGTGATCAGCCCTCCGAGGACAATCGTGGCGCCATTGTCGATTGTCACCGTGGTGATCAATTCCTGGGTCGACAGGGTCGGGATTTCATTTCCGGAGATGTTTTGCGAACCGGTGATGTTGTCATTCAGTTGCGCGATTTTCAGCGTGACCCGGTCATCGGAATTGATCAGGGGAATGACTTCCAGTTTCAGGACCACGTCCCGGTATTCAATATTCGAGGCGATGGAGCCGGGAAAATTCGAATTCAGCCCGTTGTTCACACTTGTGAGCGTGGAAATCGGAACGGCGATTCGCTGGCCGCTGGAAATCTGTGCTTTGACGTTGTTCTGCGCATAAACACTCGGCTTGGAAAGAATTCGGAACCGCGTATCGCGGGTGAACAGATTCAAAAGAGCATTGGCCGAAGCGTCGTCACTACCCCAGCGAAAATTCCCGTACAGCGAAAGGCCCGCTGCGGAGGCCGGAAAGGCGGATGCGGAAGCGAGACTTGCGATATCGGAGATGGGATTGGCGGCAGGGTTGGCCCCTTTAAACAGCGATCCCGCGGCAGACAGGCTGTTCTTATCCGAAACCTGGAAGGATTCCAGGGTCTGCAAGGCGTTGAGGGCATAGTCGAAATCATCCCCGATCGAAAGCTGCCCGATCACGGTCGAGATGTATACCTGGCGGGGCTGCACGTCGATTTCGGTGATGAGTTGATCCACGATTTCAAGATGCTCGGGCGATCCGGAAACGATCAGCGAATTGGCCTGGGGATCTGCGATGAGAAGCGTATTGCCGACCACGACGGACTGCGGCCGCCCCTTGTCAGCAGGTTCGGTAAGGCGATCCGGTGCCGTGATTTGCGAGGCGGAAATACCGCCGGCGCCGGCAGTCGATACCGGATTCCGGTTGAGTGATCCGGTCGACTCCTGTTGTTCCTGGGATTCGAGAAAATCTTCGCGTTTCTCGATATCCGTCCCGCGCGCAATCGCATTGTGAAAGGCCGGCAGGTAATCGGAAATCGAAACGTATTGCAGGGTGCGCTTCAGGAAGTGGACACCGTCACTCGGTTCATCGAACGATTTCACCAGGCCTTCGATATACCGGACATCGACCGGACGGGCCATTACCAGCAGACTGTTGGTTCGGCGATAGGGGATGATGAAAACCCCGTTCGAATTTTCCCCGCCACGCTTGGCCGTGGTCGCGCCCGGCTTTTGCCCGGAGGCTGCGGCAGCGTTGGCGCCGTTGACTCCCACGACCGGCGCCACACCGGTTCTCGCTTCGTACAACGTGCTGATCATATCCGCGATTTTTTCCGCGTCAGCCCGGTGAAGCTTGATGAACTCGCTCGCCACCTGGGCAGGAGGCACATCCACGTGATCCTTCAATTCAATCAGGCTGCGGATGACGGCCGTGTTTTCCGTGATGATCACGCCGGAAGCGTTGCTCAACGGTGTGATGGCTCCGTAGGGGTTGAGGGTCACGACCTGGCTGAAGGTTCTCACTGCGTCTTCCGGCGAAATGTTTTCAAGGGTCATGATGTAATTCACCACCGAGTCCCCGTCCGGCAGATCCGTTGCCCGGGAAACGACGGGAAGTCCCTGGCTGCGCGGATTTTTTCCTCCGGTCACGTTCACCAGTTTCAGAGTGTTCTCATCGACGGGAATGAAGGCGTAGCCGTTCAACAGGAAAATCGAGTCGATAAACGCGATCGCCTCCCGCTTTGTCATCGGTTCCGCGCTGGCGATGGTGAGATTTACCCCGGTCAGATTGGCATCTTGGATAATTTTCTTCTCCGTCAGCGTTTCGTAGTAGGGAAGAACCGCCGATACCGGCGAGTTCGGGAAATTGACGAGGACCGAAGCGGATTCCCGCTGCGCGAGCAGGGAAGTTGGAAAACCAATCAGCAGCCCGCAAAGAATTGCCGAAAGAAGGCAAATTTTTGCGGCGAACACGGATTTCAAACGCTGTTGGGGACAGAACACCCAAAAATATCGCTAATTTTTACTAAAATTCTAGTAATTATTAAAAAATATTGAATTTAAACAAGAATCCGATCCAACAGGGCTCGTTTGATCAACCAACCCTGTTGATTTGTTTTTCCTAAAACCGTCTGTTCACGGGCTTGCTCGACTTTTTGTTCCATGAAAAGATCGATTTATGATTTCAGCCCGTTTTGCCCTGCTTGCAGGCCTCGTTTTGCTTGTGATGCCGAATCTTCAATCGGCTGAAAAGCCCAACATCCTGTTCATTTTTCTCGACGATTTCGGATGGAAAGACACGTCCTACATGGGTTCGGATTTTTATGAAACCCCGCACCTCGATAGGCTCGCCCGGGAAGGAAAGATTTTCACCAATGCGTATTCCTGTGCCGCCAATTGTGCGCCGGCGCGTGCCTGCCTGCTCAGCGGCCAGTACACGCCTCGCCACGAAGTGTACAACGTGGGAACCGGTCCACGGGGCAATGACAAGCACCGGCGGTTGAAACACATTTCGGGTACGACAACGTTGCGGACGGACATCCAGACCTGGGCGCATCGCCTGCAGGATGCCGGTTATAAGACTGCCACGATGGGGAAATGGCATGTATCGAACGATCCCATTCCGTACGGATTCGATGTGAATGTGGGAGGAACTCATTCCGGTGGGCCGCCGAAAGGATATTACCCCCCGCACGGAAATGTGCCGGGTCTGCAGGATGTGCCGAAGGGTGAATTCGTGACGACGACGCTCTCGAAGCGGGCCGCGTCTTTCATTGAAGAGAACCGGGAGAATCCGTGGTGCCTGTATTTGACGATGTTTGCAGTTCACACCCCGATCCAAGCTAAGAAGGATCTGCTCCGGAAATACGAGAGCAAGACGCCGGGTGAGCTGCACAATAACACGAAGATGGCGACGATGATTCAGGCGGTGGACGACGGTGTGGGATTGATCGTGGAGAAGCTGGAGGAACTGGGCCTGTCTGACAACACGGCGGTTTTCTTTTTCTCGGACAATGGTGGTTATGGACCGGCCACGGACATGGATCCCCTGAAGGGTTACAAGGGGACCTATTACGAAGGGGGAATTCGCGAACCGTTTTTCGTGAAATGGCCCGGCGTGGTCGAGCCCGGCACGAAAACTGATGTGCCGATCATTGGAGTCGACCTGTATCCAACATTTTGTGAAATGGCCGGAGCCAGTTTTCCCGAAAATCAGCCGCTCGACGGCGTCAGCCTCGTCCCGTTTCTGAAAAGCGGGAAAGCCGGACCGGAGCTGACGGATCGGGCCCTGTTCTGGCATTTTCCGGCCTATTTGCAGAGCTACAACGTGGACGTGTTCGAGCAGCGGGACCCGCTCTTCCGGTCACGTCCCTGCTCGGTGATTCGACAGGGAGACTGGAAGCTCCACGAATATTTCGAAAGCGGTGAACTCGAATTGTACAACCTGAAAGAGGACATCGGGGAAACGAAAAACCTCGCCAAATCGAATCCGGAAAAAGCCGGGGAACTGCACGCGGCTCTCCGGGAGTGGCGGGCTGAAATCAAGGCTCCCGTGCCGACCGAACCCAACCCCGCATTCGACGCGGAAGCGGAAAAGCAGGCCATCGAGCAGAAACTGAACAAGGCCGGCAAAGGCGGCGGGAAAAAAGGCAAGGGCAAAGGGAAACAGAAGAAAGCCGCCTGAATTCCCGCGGCCCGGTTATTCCCGGGTGATGAACTCGTCGGTGTTCATCAAGGCCCGTGCCACAGTGGTCCAGCTTGCTGCCTGCGCCGCATCAAATCCCTCCGGGATCTCTTTCGGCGCGACGGCTTTGGCGCCCTCAGGATCGGCCTGAAACGCAGCAGACTGCTGTTCCTGGAATTTCGCAAGCAGATCGATCTCGGACTCGCTGGCTTTGCGGGCGTAACTGAGCAATACACCGTGGCGGATTCGATTGCGATTGGCCACGCTATCGGTTCCGGAAACCTCGCGCATCATTCGCGCCGCGAGACCCTGGGCCAATTCGAAGAGTGCTTCATCGTTGGCGAGGGTCAGGGATTGCAGCGGGGTATTCGATCGGATTCGGGCTGTGCAAACACTCTGGAAGTCGGGTGAATCAAAAGTCGTCAAAAGCGGATACGGAGCGGAGCGAATGAATTTCACATACATGGCGCGCCGATAGCGCTCGGGCCCGTCCGGGACATTCCAGGTCTTTTTACTCTGGGTGAAGGCATAGACACCGTCCGGCTGGGGAGGCGTCACGCCGGGGCCGCCAAGTTTTGGAGTCAACAGGCCGCTCGCGCTCAATGCCGCGTCACGCACGATCTCGGCATCGAACCGAATCCGGTTCTGACGCGCGAGCAGATGATTCAGGGCATCGATCTCTTTTAAATCCGGCCGGATATTCGAGCTTTGCCGGTAGGTCGCGGACGTCACGATCAGGCGGTGCAGGTTTTTCATCGACCAGCCTCCTTCGACGAATTTCGTGGCGAGCCAATCGAGTAATTCCGGGTGGGTCGGATAGGTGCCCTGCGTGCCGAAATCGTTTTCCGTTTCGACGATCCCGCGTCCGAAATATCGCATCCAGACGCGATTCACCGTCACGCGGGCAGTGAGGGGATTCTCCGGATCAACGAGCCAGTTCGCCAGATCCATCCGGGTCCGTTCAGCGGGCGTTTCGGCTTTCACCATCTTCGGAAAAATCGACAACGGAGCGGGCAGGAGCTTGCCGGTCTCCTCATCCTTCCGCAAAAAATCACCCCGTTCGTGGATGTAGGTCGCCCGGTAATTTTCCGTCGGCAAATCGCGCATCACCATCGTCCGGACCTCTTTCCCGAAACCGAGGCCGGTTTTCGCTTCGTTCAGCTTTGCGTTCGCCTTTTTGAGTTCGACGTCGTTCTTCGCAAACTCCGCGGTGAGGAATTTCTTGTCGTCCCCGCTCCGTTCCTTCTCCGGCTTTTGAAGGACGGTAAACAGCTTGTCGGTCGAGATCGGTTTCGGCACGGTTTTTGAAACGTCGAATGCGAATCGCCCGATGTTGTAATTCGGGTGCAGTTCATGGTGCATCCGGACTTCGATCGGCCCTTCCTCAGGCTTGATTTCTTCTGCAAAAAAGTAGTGCGCTTCGTGCGGGGCATTCATTTTTGCACCGGGAGCGCTTCCTTTTCCGACATTGATCGCCCAGCCGGTTTTCGGGTCGTCGTCGATCGTGAAGGCAGAGGAAAATCCCGGCTGCGAGTGGTCGTCCTGCGCCTTCACGACCGCGAGACGTTTGCCGTTCTGCCGGAATTCGATTCGGGTCAGGACAATGTTTCCGTTGGAAGCAATTCCGGGACCGTTCTTCGGCAGCGATTTGTCGTTCAACAGGCGCAGCCGGATTGCGGCGACAGGTTCCGCGGGCGCAGGCAGTTCGACCGTGTAGACCTGGCTTTGGTTGAGGATCGAGGCCAGAATGGAATTGTCTTCGAGCAGTTTCAGTTCGGCCGAGGTCGCGGAAAATTTCGCGGGCTTGATCGGCTTCCAGTCCGCGCCGGGCCCTTCGTCCGATTCCGTTTTCGTCCTGGCGGCCAGTGCGACTTTCTCCCATTCAACCTGCCGTTTCGCCTTCGACGCATTCAGGCTCGCGACCGCTTTTTTCGCCTCTTCGTAAGCGGAAAGTTTGGCAGGATCAGCGTCGTCCAGGAACAGCTCCCCTTCGGCTACTTCGACCGTCTGGCCTGCGTTGTTCACATCCGTCTGCTGATTGAAAAACGCGAACAGTTCGAAGTATTCCTTCTGCGTGATCGGGTCGAATTTGTGGGTGTGGCATTGCGCGCAGCCGAGCGTCAGCCCGAGCCAAACAGCCCCGGTCGTGTTTACGCGATCGACGACTTCCTCATTCCGGAACTGCTCATCATCCGTCCCGCCTTCCTGGTTGATCAGCGTGTTGCGGTGAAATCCGGACGCGACAAGCTGCGATTTGGTCGGCTTCTCCAAGAGATCACCGGCCAGCTGTTCAATCGTAAATTGATCGAACGGCATGTCGGCATTCACCTGGCGGATGACCCAGTCGCGGAACGGCCACATCGTCCGTTCGCCGTCGATGGTGTATCCATGGGAATCGGCGTAGCGCGCCTGGTCCAGCCAGTGCCGGCCCCAGCGCTCGCCGTAATGCGGGCTCGCCAGCAATTCGTCGGCCAGTTTTTTCACGGCGGCATCGGCGTCGGTTTTGAATTCGGAAACGAACGACTCGACGCGTTTCGGATCGGGCAATAGGCCGGTCAAGTCGAGCGACATCCGCCGGATCAGAGTGTGGGGCGATGCCATGGGAGAAGGCTCGATTTTTTCCGTCTCCAATTGAGCCAGCACGAAAGGATCGATCCCGTTTTTCGGCCACTTCCCGTTTTTCACAGCCGGCGGCTCCGGGTTTTCAATCGGCTGGAAAGACCAGTGGTCCTCGTATTCGGCACCCTCGGCGATCCATTGCTTCAAAAGCGCAGCCTCTTCCGCCGTGACCGGTTTTTTGATTTTCGGCGGTGGCATGATGTCGAGATCGTCATCCGCCGTGATCCGGTAAATCAGCTCGCTGGCATCCGGATTACCCGGCACAATCGCCGCGCCGTCCTGGCCCGTGACCGCTGATTCCCGAAGATCGAGGCGCAGATCCGCCTCGAGCGTTTCTTCGTCCGGTCCGTGGCACTGGTAACATTTGTCCGACAAAATCGGCCGGATATCCCGATTGAAATCGATTTGCTTCTCCTGGGCATATGCCGGGAGCGCGAGCGCCAAAAGCGCGATGAGGAAGGAGGGTTTCACGTTGAGGGAGGGAAAGTAGCGGAAACCGCAACCAATGAAAAGTCACGTCATCGAAGGGCCTGCCTACGCCAAAACTCCGTCGGCAAAGCGGGCTTGCCCGCGGTCTGAGCACGGACGGCACGTCCAGCGCAGGACGCCATAAGGAGTTTAAACTATTCAATCGTCGCACGCAAGGTGATGGACCCGGCCGCACCGGCATTCGATCCAAAACCGCCGTTTCCGTAAAAGGCCCGGTTGAATTCGGCCGGGGCATTGGTAAATCCGCCGATCGTCACGGTGGCCCCGTTTTGCACGGTCACGGTGGTCTTCAGCCGCGTGTAGCTCACGTACTGGTCAGCCCCGGTCAGGTGGGTGTTGATCCCGCGGTTTTTCAGTTTTTGCGGGTTGGTCACCACGATGGCGGAAATTTGCGGGACGACTTCAACGG
>JABDJT010000578.1 GCA_013003335.1 Verrucomicrobiales bacterium
CCCCGTTCCTGGCGACTGCCGAAAAACCAAATTTCATCGTCATTTTCTGCGACGACCTCGGCTATGGCGACCTCGGCTGTTACGGTTCGGAAAAAAATCGCACGCCTCGAATCGATAAGCTCGCTGACGAGGGAATGCGGTTCACCAGCTTTTATTCTTCCAGCCCCGTCTGCACGCCGTCCCGCGCCAGCTTACTGACAGGCTGCTACGCCCGCCGCGTCGGCATGCACGAAGCAGAGACCGGGCACTGGGTTTTGATTCCGCGGAACAAGCGCGGCCTGAATCCCGAGGAACTTACTCTGGCTGAGACGTTGAAGGAAAACGGCTACGCCACGATCTGCATCGGGAAATGGCATCTCGGCGATCAGCCCGGTCATCTGCCGACCGATCACGGCTTCGATTCCTACTTCGGCATTCCCTATTCGAATGACATGCAAGCGGCCCGCCGCGGCGATCCGCCATTGCCGTTGGTAGAGAATGAAACGGTGATTGAAGCCCCCGCCGATCAGTCGACCCTGACAAAACGCTACACGGAAAAGGCCGTCGAGTTCATCGAGCAGAATCACGAGAACCCGTTTTTTCTCTACCTGCCCCACACCTTCCCTCACCTGCCGCTTTTCGCGTCACCCGATTTTCTTGGGAAAAGCGCGAACGGAACCTACGGCGATTCCGTCGAGGAAATCGACTGGTCGACCGGGCAGATTCTCGACTGCCTCGACCGCCTGAAACTGGGGGACAACACGATCGTCATTTTCACCTCCGACAACGGTTCCAATGGCCGAAATGGCGGCTCGAACGCCCCACTCTCCGGCAACAAAGGCTCCACGATGGAAGGCGGCATGCGAGTCCCGATGATCGCACGCTGGCCCGGCAAAATTCCCGCCGGGTCGACCTGCGAGGAGCTTTCTACGACAATGGATTTTCTGCCGACTTTCTGCGCGATCAGTGGCGCAAAACTGCCTGAAGCAAAAATCGACGGCCACGACATTCGCCCGCTGTTGTTCGGTGAGGACGGCGCGAAATCGCCTTACAAAGCGTTTCTCTACTATCGCCGTCGTCAGTTGCAGGCCATTCGGTGGGGTGACTGGAAATGGCATCTGCCATTGGAACACACCTTCCCGAGGTGGACCGATTCGAAGCAAAGGGCCAAAGGAAAGCCCGGCAAGCTGGTCAATTTAAGAATCGATTTAGCCGAGGAACATGACGTATCCTCCGAAAACCCGGAGGTCATGAAAAAGATGAAAGAACTGGCCGCGAAACCGGTCGCGGAATTGGGGAACGAGGCGAATGAGGGCTCGGAACAGCGACCGGCGAGGACGCTAAATGAATCGAAGCCGATGCTCCTTCCGCAGGCAAATTAGAAACCAATCCAACAGGGGCTATTCGTTAAACCAACTCTGTTGGTTCTTTTTTCGGCGTAGCACGGGTTTTCCAATCCGTGGATCAGGAATCGGATTCGAAAACGACGGGTTGGAAAACCCGTGCTACGAAATTTGGCAATCACGCCACCAAATCGCGAATCACATGCCCGTGCACATCGGTCAGGCGGAAATCGCGGCCCTGGTATCGGTAAGTCAGCTTTTTGTGATCGATGCCTAACAGATGCAGAATCGTGGCATTCAGATCGTGGATGTGCATCGTCCCCGGCGTCCACTTTTCCTTGTTCGGAATCGGGCGGATCGGGTTTCCGTCGGCATCGGCAATGTTGTAACCGTAATCATCCGTCTGACCGTAGGTGATGCCGGGCTTGACGCCGCCTCCAGCCATCCACGTCGTAAAACAACGCGGATGATGATCGCGACCGTAGGTTTTGTCGGTCATTTTCCCCTGGCAATAGGCCGTCCGGCCGAATTCTCCGCCCCAAACGACGAGGGTGTCGTCGAGTAGCCCAAGCCGTTTCAGATCCTTGATCAGCGCCGCGCTACCCTGATCGATGTCCTTGCACTGCGATTCGTGTTCGCCGGGTAGATTTCCATGAGCATCCCAGCCGCGGTGAAAAATCTGGACGTTGCGGACGCCGCGTTCGACAAGCCGACGGGCGTTCAGGGCACAGGCGGCGAACGTGCCGGGCGTGCGGGCATCTTCGCCGTAGAGTTGAATGACTTCGTCGGATTCTCCGGAAAGATCCATCAGCTCCGGCACGGACGTTTGCATCCGGTAGGCCATTTCGTGTTGTTTGATGCGCGACAGGATTTCCGGATCGGCGAGGCGATCGTGCTGGACTTTGTTCAAAACCGAAAGCGTGTCGAGCTGATTGCGTCGGTCTTCACGGCTGATGCCGTCCGGGTTGGCGAGATACAACACCGGGTCGCCCTGGCTGCGGAGCAGAACTCCGTTGTGTTCGCTCGACAAAAATCCGCTGCCCCATAACCTGCCGAACAGGCTCTGCTCGGGGAATTTCGTGCGGGCGTGCATCACGACATAACCGGGCAAATCTTCGTTCGCATTTCCCAGCCCATAGCTCAGCCATGAACCCATGCTGGGTCGACCGGGAATCTGGCTGCCGGTCTGGATGTAGGTGATCGCCGGGTCGTGATTGATCGCCTCGGTGAAGGTGGAATGCACGACACACAATTCTTTCGCGACCGTCGCCGTGTGCGGGAGCAACTCGCTGATCCAGATGCCGTCCTGGTTGTTGTCGTATTTGGTGAAATTGTATTTCGTCGGGCAAACCGGGAGCGTGTCCTGCTTCGATGTCATGCCGGTGATGCGCTGGCCATCGCGAACTTCCTCCGGCAAATCCTGGCCGGACATCTCCTTCATTTTCGGTTTGTAATCCCACAGATCGTGATGGCTCGGTCCACCGCTCATGAACAGGTAGATCACGGCCTTTGCGCTGGCCTTGTGATGCATCCCGCCGTTCAAATCGGTCCCGGCCGACGATGCCGGTTTCTGTTCCGCCAGCAAATCCGGCCCGAGCAAATGGGCCAGCGAAGCCGTGCCCAGTCCGAGAGCCGATCGGCCGAAAAGCTGCCGCCGGGTTTGGGCGAGAGACGGGTTTTGGAGATCGTTGAGGGGGTTCATTTTAATAAAGTAAAATCGCCATGTCGCTCGCCAGCATGGTGGAGGCCATCTGCGTCCACGCTGCCATTTCGGCGAGTTCTTCAGGCGGCAATTGATTCTCGTTCACCGCCAGCAGCTTTTCCGCATCCGCTTGATTGGAAGTATACCTCTCGGTCGCTTTTTTCAGCAAATCAACACAGGCTGCCCGTTCGGCTTCACCCGGTTTCCGGCAGATCAACAATTCAAACAGTCCATCGAGCCGGGCCGATTCTTCGTCCGTCGATTTGACAATCCGGGCAGCCAAAGCCCGCGCCATTTCAAGACGCTGCGGCTCATTCAGTAAGCCGAGGGATTGCAGCGGCGTGTTGCCGCGGGAACGCCGAACGCATGCACTCTCGCGGCTCGGAGCATCGAACAGAGTCATCATCGGGTGTGGGCTGGTGCGTTTCCAATACACGTAAAGACTGCGGCGATTGATCCGCTCGTCGGTGTCGGGCACATAGCTTTTCGTGTTGCTGGCAGGGTGCGCGAGCGCAATCCACATGCCTTCGGGCTGCCAGGGTTTCACTCCTTCGCCGCCGGCTTCGTCCCGTAAAAGCCCACCCGACCAGAGGCCCACATCGCGGATTACCTCGGCGTCGAGGCGGAACGACGGGCCGCGGGCGAGCAGCTCGTTTTGCGGATCTTTCACCCCGCTGCGCCACGCGGAATCCTGCCGGAATGTTTCGCTCATCACCATTTTCCTGATCAGGTGTTTGAAATCCCAGCTGCTCTCCTGGAACTCCACTGCCAACCAATCGAGGAGCTGCGGGTGCGTCGGATACCGGCCCTGCAGACCGAAATCCTCGGGACTGCGGACGAGGCCATATCCAAAAATGCTCTGCCACACACGATTCACCAGCACGCGACTCACGAGCGGATTTTCCCTCGACACGGCCCATTTCGCAAGCCCGAGCCGGTTTCGGGGCGCCCCTTCGGGCATCGGATTCATCACCGCAAAAACCCCGGGCGTGACCGGCTCGCCTTCCGGCTGATCATATTCGCCGCGATGCAGCAACTTCGTCTCGCGCGGCTGCGGCAGATCTTTCGCCACGAGTGTCGTCGAGAAATTCCGTTTCACCTCTGCGACCTTTGCCTGCAATTCCGTTGCCGCTTTCTGCATCTCGCCGCTGAAAAGTCCGCCGAGCGGATCCGCTGCCATTTCGAGCCGGGCATCCTCGCTGCAATCGGCCCACTTCGCTTTCGTAAGCGGCTCCCACGGATTCATCAGCTTCACCGAAACCCGCGCCCGCCGGTCGCCGTTGTTCAATCGCAAGACGATCCGGTGCGTGCCCGGTTCGATCGTCAATTTCGAATGCTGAACATTGACCGGTTTTCCGAGAAATTCGCCCGACGAGCTGCCGCTGCCGTTCGTTTCGAGAACCAGCGCCTGCCGTGTTTCCGTTGTCAGATCGAACGAGATCCATCGAACCTGATCGCCATTCCCGAATTTCTCGCCCGATGCCCCCGGCAATCCTTTCAGCTCTTTCCACGCGTCTTTTTCGTCTGTCGCCGGCATTTCCGCATTCTTCGCGACCGCCTTTGAAATTTTCCAGTTCTCCGTCTTCCAACCCGCTGTCGATTTTGCAAACGCGACCGCTTTTTCCTCGTCCACCTGCTCGTCGATTTTCGTCAAAAGCGCGTCCCGTTCAGCCGTCAATTTTTCCCACCGATACCAATCCGAAACCGAGCCCGGCGCCTCGATCACCGGAGCGTAGACATAGGCGTTGCCATCCATCGGGCTTTCCGCCGTGCTGTTGAAGAACGCCATCAGCTCATAATATTCCCGCTGCAGAATCGGATCGTATTTGTGCGTGTGACAACGGGCGCAGTTCAACGT
>JABDJT010000579.1 GCA_013003335.1 Verrucomicrobiales bacterium
GGCCAGGGCAGCCAGAACCGGCGCAGCGATCAGCGGGACGATCCAATATTGCGTGGTCATCAATCCGGCGAGCGGCTGATCTTGAAACAAGCGATCGCTCAAAATCGGGTAGACCGCCGCAAATCCAGCCAATCCCAGCACAGCCCCGATCAGTCCGGCAAGCCCGGCCCGGGTCAGGAAAGCGGAAAAGATTTTCCCGCTCTTCACCCCGACAGCCCGCAGGATTCCGATCTCGCTGACGCGTTCGCGAACATTCATCAGCGCCAGCAGGCCGATCCAGATCATCGCGGCAACCGTTGCCAGCGGCAGCAAAATCCCGGCAAACCGTTCCCGTTCTTCGCCGAGGTTTTGTAATTCCCGCTGCGTATCAGCCAGCTTTTTCTGCGCGGTCGCTTTTGCCAAATTCCGTGCTTCGGCCCTCGCGAGTGCCGTGCTCTGCGTTTCGATGATGTGCGTTTCCGGCAGAATTTCCATCAACTCCGCACGAATTTCCCCGAGCCGATCAATCGTTGCGCAATTGCACTCGAGCGCCTGGATCGCATTAATCTGACCCGGCAGTTCCAGCATTTCCTGGGCCTCCTCGAGGTTCATCCAGATCGTGATGTCGTCTTTGGTTCCCCGCTCCGCATGAGTCTTTTCAATTTCAAACTCCCGTTCCAGGAATTCTGTTTTGTCGCCGGCTTGCAGTCCCGTTCCTTTTGCCAATTCGTAGCCGAGTATCAGCTTTCCTTTCTCGACCGGAAACAATAGCGGCTTTTTCTGATTCGGCCCGCGATGAGCGATCGGAACCTCTCCCCGAATCCCAATCACGATCACCGTCCGGTCATTCTGCTCCGTCCACTTCAGCTTGCGGGTGAGAGTCGGGAGCAGGTGATTCACCGTAACGATTTCGCTGTTTGCCAGCGTCGTGACATACTCCTCCGGCATCGTCTTCGACGCAAATCCTTCGGCGTAGACCTCGGCCATTTCCTGGCCCTTCGGAAAAATGTAGATGTTGAATCCGAGACCCTTCATGGATTTTCGGATTTCATCCTCGAGCTTTGCCATGTCCGCCTCGGTATCGGATTTCATCTGATCCAGGATCGAAACGGTGTGTTGCTGGTGGGCACCGAGCAGACAAATCGTCGCCACGACGCACGCCACGGCCAGCGCCACACCGAACAGCGACAGGGCGAAGTTTCCTTTTCGATGAGCAATTTCGCGGGAGACAAGCCGGGAAAGTTTCATGACAAATCAAGCGGATTTTTTTCGGAGAATCAGGACCGAACCGGCGACGACCACGAGAAGCACCACGCCGATTCCAATCACCCAGTAAGAGGATCGAAATGCGGAGAGCGGGGCCGCGGCATCGGCGGAGATTTCCGGAAGCGGCACTCCCACTGCACCGACCGGATCATTCGCGAGCACCGCCGAGGTGAGAGCCGCGGTGCCTTCCAGTGGTGGCAGGATTTTTTCAATGATCACTTCGCTGCCTTCCAGGGCGACGTCCCAGTTCGCGGATATCAAAAGGTCCATTCCGGGATTCAGGTCTTTTACCTCGCAGGAACAGGCCCCGCAAAGGTAACCGGCGTAATCGAGTGCGTTGTTCGCATTCACGCCTTTTCCAATCAACGGCTCCAGCGCTCTTCCCCGCCCGAACACCGGGAAGACCATCGGCTCGGTCGAAAATTCACCGAGGTCGTCTTCAAGGTTTAGCAGCATTTGGAGAAAAACCTGCTCGGCGGGATCCTCGCGGTTCACCCGGACGATTGAAAAATCGATCTTCAACGGCACTTCGGACCGCAAAATATTTTCCGGATCGATCGGCACACCCGGCGGAGGCTCGTCTTTCTGCAAATCTTCCTGGGTCAGAACGCCTTCCGGAATCTTCAGGTTGGTCGTCGCGTCCACAAATGCCGCCTTCATCGCCTCCTCCGCACCGTTGTCCGCTTCGGTATTGCCACTTTCGACGAGCATCCACACAGCCGATTTTCCTTCCAGCAGTTGTTTCACGATTTCCCGCCGCGCCGGTGATTCGACAATCAATTTTGCGTTCTCAATGGTAGCCGCCCCTTTCCAGATCGGAGCCTGCTCCAGTCCACGGATTTTTTGCGGATACACCAGCGCGAGCGAACCGGCTTTCGTTTCCTCCGGTTTCTCCTCGTCGAAATAAACAAAGATGTTTGCCGGATAGTCTCCGTCCTGCGCCTTCTTCGACAGAAAATCGAAGGCTTCCTGTTCCTTCGCAGTCAGCTTCCCCGATGCTCCGGGCCGAAACACGACCTGGTATCCGTCCGCCTCCCAACGCTCCAGCGCGTATCGAAAAACCGGGACCTGGCAGGCCAGCGCGACCGTCGCAAACGTGAACAGCCCTGCCAACGCAATTAACCCGATCCGGTGTTTCATACCAACAGGTTGGCACGGGGCATCCTGCGAGGCAATCCCGCAAAAATGGACTCCTGTGGTAAATTCCGCCCATGTCTCTTGCGGAAAAACAGCAGCAATTGATCGACGACTACCAAATCATCGAAGATCCCGTCGAACGGTTCTCCGCCATCGTCGGGCTCGGGAAAAATTCGAAAGGCTTCCCCGAATCCGCCCGCGTCGACGAAAACCTCGTGCCCGGTTGCACCTCGCGAGTCTGGTTAATCGGCGAAGTCGATGACCAAAACCGGGCCCACTTTCAACTCGACGCCGAAGCTCCGGGCATCAAGGGCGTTGCGACGCTGCTGTGCAGTCTCTATTCCGGCGAACCGGTTGAGGAAATTGCCTCCGTGGAACCGGAATTTGTCTCCGCGCTGCGAATTGACCGGAATTTGACTACCACCCGATTGAACGGACTGCACCACATCCGGAAACGCATGCTCGAAATCGCCGGAGTGCCATCCAACGCCCCATGATCGACGCCCACTGCCATCTGCAAGACGATCGGCTCGCCCCGAATCACATCAAAGAGGCCCTGGAAGCCGGGATCGGCCACTTCGTCGTCAATGGAACGACCGAATCGGACTGGATACGTGTAAT
>JABDJT010000250.1 GCA_013003335.1 Verrucomicrobiales bacterium
AGCGGAATTTGCGAAGTGGCTTTTCGATTCGTTTTCACGTAGCCGAGCAGCGGCGGAGCGGATTCGGCATCGAAGTCCCGCAGCATCGGATGCGGTTCGACGAGCTCGGGGGTGAAGGCCTCCTCGCGGATCATCCGGCCGGTATGCACCATGGTGTCCTGGGTGAAAATCCGCGTGATCGCCGTGGGATCCATCGTGATGTAGCTCTGCCCGCCACCGGCAGCGGCAATGCTTTGCAACAGCCCCACCTGCGCACCGGCCCCGACCGCCACGGTGGAAATTGTGATGCCCTCGGCGTGGCATTGCGACGCGAGCTGCTGGTAGCCCTGACCGCTGGTCTGGCCATCGGTCAGAACGATCATGTGCTTCACCTTTGCCTTCGTTTGGCCGAGTTCATCTTTTGCCGCCTGCATGCCGGGGTAGATATTAGTGCCGCCACCGGAGCTGAGAATATTGATCTGGCTCGCAATCGCCGAGGTCGAACTGACCTTGGTCATCGGCACAACGACGTGGACCTGCGAATCGAACGCGTAAACGCCGATGTAATCCTTGTTCGAGAGTAGGTCCGCCGTGGCGATCGCGGCCGATTTACAGATCTCGATTTTCTGGCCGGCCATCGATCCTGATCGGTCGATCACCAGTGCCAGCGCTGAGCTTTGCTGTTCTTCCTGGTCCGGTGCTTTTAGTTTTACAGGCAAAATTTCCTCGATGGGCGTGCGGTAGTAGCCTCCCACACCGAAGGAATTCATCCCGCCGACCATCACGAAACCGCCGCCGAGCTTGTCGACGTAATCCCGGATCGCCGTCATGCGCGACTCGCCGATCCGATGCGCCGGGATGTCCGACAGGATCAAGCCGTCGTATCCCGCCAGTTCGCGCAGGTTTTCCGGCAAGCCCTCCGGTGTCCGCACATCGAGCCGGATTCCTTCGCGGTCCATGGCCTGCTGGAGATATTTCGCTTCGCCTTCTTCGCCCTCGACGTAAAGCAGGAGCGGTTTTCCGCGCACATCGACGATCGCCAGCGCTTCATTGTTTTCCGGGATCGCATCCGCGCCCTCGAAGCCCTCGACCGCGACGCGGTAGTTGTAGATATTCCGTTTTTCCGGCGTGCGCGAAAATTTGAGCTCCTGGAGATCGCCGATCGTGACCTCGATATCCCGTGAATCCACTTCCAGCCCGTTTTCGAACAGTCGGACCCGGCCGGACCCGGCCAGCGAACTCTCGATGATCGCCGTCAGTTCCAGCGTGGCGCCTTCATTCAGCCGGGCCTGGGAAGATGTCACCCGTTTCACCCGCACATCCGGCCGCGCTGTGCCGCTGACTCCGATTGCATGGATTTTCAGACCGGAAACCGCTGCTTCCCCGGCGATCTTTTCCAACGAACCAGCGGTCTCATTTCCATCGCCGACCAACACGATGTGGCGTGATGCTCCGCCCGGGAATATGCCTTTCGCCATGCGGATTCCTGCTGCGAAATTTGATTCAGCTCCGATCTGCCCGATTAAATCCTCGTTCGGGTTTTGGAAAAAATCACTGCGGACCGGTTCGCCGGCGTAGGCCAGGACGCGGGCTTCGCGACCGTTGGCAATGAATCCCACTTCCGCGCCAGAGGGAAAATTCCCGCGAATTTTTTCCACCGTTTCGTACACCCGGGAAACGCCTTCGTCGCCAACAGACTGCGAATGATCCATCACGAAAATGGCGGCCTGCTTATTCGATTTGACCACCCGTGTGGGGGAAGCCAGCGCGAGGAGAGCAAGTAGAATCAGAAGGGTCCGCACGATCAGGAGCCAGCGGCGCCGTCCTTCCGACATCGGATGAGTCGACCGGGCGTCAAACCACATCAGGAGCGCGAAGGCAGGAATCGCAAGCAGCAGGATTTGGGGGTGCAGCCAGTCCATTCAAAGGTGAATCGCGATTGTCACCGAGAAAGCGGAACGAATCAACAGGGTTCGTTTGGCGTATCAACCCTGTTGATTCGAAAACCTGATCCGCTTTTTCCTGCGAGCCGTAACCCTGCGCATGAAAATTCACACCACTCTCATTTGTCTGGTTACCTTGCTTCCGTTCGCTTCTGCCCGGGCAGACGAATCCGACGAAACGACATCGACCTGGCGCGGGCAATCGATCACGGAGTTTGAAGAATCGAAAGAAAAACAGGATCTGAAATGGCAGGTCGTGAATGACGGCGTGATGGGTGGCCTTTCCCAGGGCAAGCTTGAAATCACCGACGACGGCACGATGCGATTCACGGGGAATCTTTCCCTGAAGAACAACGGCGGATTTTCGACGGTTCGTTCCGGGGACGTTTCCTATAATCTGAGCAATGATCTCGGTCTGCTCCTGCGAGTGAAGGGCGACGGTCGGACCTACGAAGCGCGATTGAGTTCCGATGCCCGCTATCGCGGCATGGAAGTTTCGTTCAGTGGTAAGTTTGAGACGAAAAAAGGAGAGTGGACCCAGGTGAAGATTCCGTTCCCGGAGTTTGAGGGAAGTTTCCGCGGCATTGAGTTGAAGAACGAGGTTTTGAACCCGGCAAACATTCAGCGAATCGGTATTCTGCTCGGTGACAAGCAGGAGGGGCCTTTCGAACTCGAAGTGGATTACATCCGGACCTACGGAAAAGGCCAGGGATCAATCACGGACGCAGTGACAGATTCCGGTCCGGAGGACATCGTCGATACAGCGGTGGCAGACGGCCGCTTCAGCATCCTCGCGACCGCAGTAAAGACTGCCGGGCTGATTGAAACGTTGAAAGGCGACGACCAACTGACGGTTTTCGCACCGACGGATGAAGCATTTGCCAAGCTTCCCAAGAAAGTTGTCGATGATCTACTGAAGCCGGAAAATCGCGAAAAGCTGGCATCCATCCTGACTTTTCATGTCGTGCCCGGCGCGGTCGAAGTGGGTGACGCCCTGAAAGCAGGCGAAGCGGAGACGGTTCAGGGCAGCGGTCTGGAATTTGCTTTCCGGAAAGGGAAAGTGCAGGTCAACGACGCAGCCCTGATCGATGCAAACGTGCAGTGCAGTAACGGCGTGATCCACGTGATCGATTCGGTCCTGCTTCCGCCCGAGCCGGAAAAGCCGACCATCCTCACCGCTGCGCGCGAAGCCGGTTCGTTTTCCACATTGCTGACTGCGATCGAGGCTGCCGGCCTGACTTCGGCCCTGGAAGGCGACGGTCCGTTCACTGTTTTGGCAC
>JABDJT010000001.1 GCA_013003335.1 Verrucomicrobiales bacterium
CAGGAATGGTGTGCTGACGCTTGCGGAATCCGAATTTCACATCCAGCGAAAAAGCGGTATTTGCCGGCACGAAAATCATCAGAAAACTGACCAGGCAAATGAGGTAATAGTGATTCTGGTATCGGGCCTGTTCGATCAGAAACGAATAGGTGTAGCCGAGAAAGAAGATCGTCGCCGCGTAGCGATACAACAAACCGCAGGCAATACATACGGCTGCCACGCCCATCACGGCCCAATGCACATACATCCATTCCCCCGGCCAGGCATCCACCCATTCGAAGCCCCGGTATTTGAAATGGAAATTCTGATCGATCCAGTAGCGCCTGATGTAGCCATTATCGAAGAAGCGCCACACTTCCCAGAACATCAAAAGCCCGAACGCGATGCGCAAAAACACGATGGATGACACGTCCGTTTCCCGGAAGAGAAAACGGTGCCATCGGGGCTCGGAAGAGACGGAATTGGATGCTTGAGACGGGTTGGCCATGGCAGAGGAGAATCGATAACCAAAATGTTAGGAGTCTATAAAAACCATAATTTACACGTTTGCTAGATAAAAACAAGGAATTCGATGGGTAAATTTGCTTTTTTTACCGCGCACTCCTAAGCGAAAGTGCCGATTGGCCCGGAACCGGTTGGCCCCTGGGCGTCCCCCATTTTTGCGGTTCGAAAAGTCGTGGAATCCGCCTTTGGATTGGGATATCGATGGAAAGAGAGGAAACGAACCAACAGGGTTCGTTTGTCAAACAGACCCTGTTGATTCGAATTCGAGCGCGATGACCCGTTGGACAGCCAGTCTTTTATTTATTTGCGCAGCGGCGCCCCGGGCAGCCGCCGAAGCTCCTTTCGCCAAAGATATCGAGCCGTTCTTCGAACAGCATTGCTACGAGTGCCATGACGACGTGACGGCCAAAGGGGACCTCGATTTGCTGGTGATCGGAACCGATTTGTCGGACCTGGAAACGTTCGCGAAATGGGAGAGGATTTATGACCGCGTTGCCCAGGGGGAAATGCCGCCGGCGAAGGTGAAGGATCGGCCGTCACGGGACAAACTGGCTTCGTTTCAGAAACAGTTGAATTCGCCCCTCACCGCGGCCCACGAAGCGAAAAAAGGGACCGTTCTGCGTCGACTCAATCGGAAAGAATACGAGAATACGCTGAACGAAATCTTCGGCACGAATTTGCGCCTCGCGGCGATGCTGCCGGAAGATGCACGGTCTCACGAATTCGACAACGTCGGGGAGGCGCTGAGCATCTCGATGGTCCAGATGCAACGATACCTTGATGCGGTCAGCGCGGTCCTGGATTCGGCGATCCAAAAAAACCTGGAGAAACCGGAGTCCGAAGTGAAGCGGTCGGACTATCGGGAGACCGACAAGGACCGCCGTTTTCTCGGGAAAAAATGGCTCGAGTTGCCGGATGGGGCCGTGGTCTTTTTCCAGCGTGTCAGCTATCCGACCGGTATGCTGCGGGGCGTGAATACCCGGAAAGCCGGGAAATACCGGTTCCGCGTAACCGGGTATGCTTTCCAAAGCGATGAGCCGGTGACCTTCTCCGTCGGCGGAACGACCTTTGCGCGGGCCGCGGAAAAACCAACGTGGGGATACTACGAATTTCTGCCCGGGAAACCGCAGACGATCGAATTCGAGCAGTGGGTGGAAGCCAATTACATGCTGCAGATCGAGCCGATGATGATTTTCGACAACCGCTACGAAATCAAAAACAAGGGTGTCGAAAATTACAAAGGGCCCGGCCTGGCGATCCTGCATGCGGAAATCGAGGGGCCGATCGTGGAGGAATGGCCGACCCGCGGACACAAACTGATTTTCGACGGGCTGGACCGTTTCGAGGTGCCGCCGAAAAATCCCAATGACCGGACCAAGTCGTGGTACAAGCCCAAGTGGGAGATTCCGGAGGACAAGACGGCCGAAGATGCAAAGGACGTTTTGCTTCGCGTGGCCGAAATGGCTTTCCGCCGACCGGTCGAAGAGGAAGACATCGCTGCGTATGTGGATTTGTTCGAGTCGGAGTTGGCCGGTGATTCCGACTTCGAAACTGCCCTGCTGACCGCCGTGAAAGCGATTTTCTGCTCCACTGATTTTCTCTACCTGCGGGAGAAACCGGGCGTGCTGGATGATCACATGCTCGCATCGCGGCTTTCCTACTTTATCACCCGGACCGCTCCCGACGAAGAATTGCGGAAAGTGGCCGCTGCCGGAAACCTGCGAAACAACCCGAACGCGCTTCCTCTCGAAATGAAGCGGTTGCTTCGTTCGGAATACTCGGATCGGTTCATCGTCGATTTCACCGATGCGTGGCTGGGGCTGCGCGATATCGATTTCACGACGCCCGACCGGGCCTTGTTTCCGGAATTCGATCCCTACCTGCAGCATTCGATGATTGATGAAACCCGGACATTTTTCCGTGCCCTGATTGAGGAGAACTTGCCGGTGAAAAATGTCGTGCAATCGGAATTTGCCTTCCTGAACGAGCGCCTCGCCGGGCATTACGGGATCGCTGCTGTTTCAGGCCCAGAAATCCGCAAGGTCAGTCTCCCGCCGGGCACGAATCGGGGTGGGTTCCTGAGCCAGGGCAGCATCCTGAAAGTATCTGCCAACGGAACCAACACCTCGCCGGTGATGCGTGGTGCCTGGGTGATGGAGCGGATCCTGGGAATCACACCTCCTCCGCCACCGCCGGGAATTCCGGGCGTGGAACCGGACATTCGGGGGGCGGAAACGCTTCGCCAGCTGCTGGACAAGCATCGCGACGCCGAGAATTGCCAGGCCTGCCATGACATGATCGATCCGCCTGGATTCGCACTCGAAAATTTCAATCCAATCGGCGGTTGGCGGGAACACTACCGGTCGATGGGAGACGGCGAAAAAGTTTCCCTGACGATCCGCGGGCGGAAAGTGCAATACAAGCTCGGACTGGATGTGGACTCGTCCGGTCAACTGCAGGACGGTCGCAAGTTCAGCGGTTTTAATGAATTCCGGGAGCATCTCGCTTCCAATGAGGAGGCCCTGGCCCGGGCCCTTGTGAAAAAACTCCTGACCTTCGCGACGGGACGGGAAATGGGATTTTCCGACCGGCCGGAAATCGAAGCCATCGTGCAAAAATCGCGCCAGAACGGATACCGGGTCCGCGATTTACTGGAACTGGTTGTGACCAGCAGGATTTTCCGTCAAAAATAGGGTATCCTGAATTGAAGCCTGAAAGATGAATACACCTCACATTGCGACTCGAAACGCACTCAGCCGCCGACATTTCCTGAAGGGGACGGGCGCCACGATTTTCAGTTTGCCGGTGCTCGAAGCGATGACGCCGGCCTTTGCGAAATCAGGCGCTGTTGAGGCTCCCCCGCGCTTCGTGGCGATGTGTGCAACCCTCGGATTCCACACCCCGTACCTGTTTCCGGAACAATCCGGGCGGGATTACGAACTGACGCCCTACCTGGAAAAACTGAAAGATCATCGTGATCAATTCACGGTCATTTCCGGAACTTCCCACCCCTCCCAGCAGGGGAACAACGGCCATGCATCGGAGATGACCTGGCTGACCTCGGCTCAACGCCCGGGCCTTGCGGGATTCAAAAACACGATTTCACTGGACCAGTTGATCGCCGAAAAAATCGGGGTCGAAACCCGGTATCCTTACCTGGCCCTGTCCACGACCGGACGATCCTTGTCCTGGACTTCAACCGGGGTGGAAATCCCGACGCAAAGTTCCCCGTCCAAGCTGTTCAAGGCCCTGTTCGTCGAGGGCACCGAGGACGAAGTGGCTGCGGAGATGCGGGAATTGAAGAGGGGACGCAGTATTCTCGACACGGTTTTGGGCGAAGCCCGCAAACTCGAAAGTGATCTGGGACCGCGCGATCGGGAAAAGCTCGACGAATATCTCACTTCCGTTCGCGATCTTGAAGTCCGGCTGCAACAGAACGAAGGCTGGGTGCAAAAACCGAAGCCGAAAGTCGATGCGAAAGCTCCGAAAGACGTGGAGGACCGGCACGATGCGATCGCCAAGCAGCGGCTCATGAACGACATGATTGTCCTGGCGCTGCAGACCGATTCCACGCGGTCGGTCACGTTTCAGTTGGGCGGAATGAACGCCGTTCCATCCAATATCCCCGGCGTGAAAACCGATTGGCACAACCTTTCGCACCACGGCAAAGATCCCGATAAAATCGAGGAACTGAAAATCATCGAGGAAGCGGAATTTACCGTGCTGAACGAATTTCTGACCAAGCTGGACGGAATTTCCGAGAACGGAAAAACCCTCCTCGACCGGACCGCAGTTCTGTACGGATCGAACCTGGGAAATGCCAGTTCGCACAGTTCCAAGAACGTTCCCCTGGTGTTGGCGGGAGGCGGATATCGCCATGGCCAGCACCTCGCGATGAAAATCGGTGAAAAAGAGGAAACGCCCCTGTCGAACCTGTTCGTGTCACTCGCGCAAAGAATGGGAGTGGAAATTGATCAGTTCGGGACCAGCACGAAAAGCGGTCTGGACGGTCTCGAATTGGCCTGAACCGTTTCTGGAACGGGCTCTGCGAACCAACAGGGTTGGTTCGGCGAACAGACCCTGTTGGTTCGAAAAATGCCGAAATTTGGGTGGATTGAGGGCTTCTCGGTTTAAAAACCATGATTTCTAAGATGCCTGAAATTTCGGCCTGAATTCGGGGCTGACTTTGCGTAGGAATCGTGCAAGGATTCGGCGATGGGGTCTGTTCCAGGGTCGAGACGCAAATCGGTTGATGAATCGCGAAGGTTGCGCTTAGGTGCGCGCTTTTTTTGCTGCCCTCTACTCCATCCTCCCAGCAACACTTAAAATCATGTCACAAGCAGATCAGCCCACTCGTGAGCCGCTTGCAATCATAGGCATCGGATGCCGTCTGCCGGGAGGCGTGACGGGGCCGGACTCATTCTGGAATCTTCTCATCGAGGGGAAGTCAGGAATTCGGGAAGTACCCGAAGATCGCTGGAACCGGGAACGGTGGTATCACGAAAACGTGGAGATTCCGTCAAAGATGATCACCAAGTGGGGTGGTTTTATCGACGGCCACGACCAATTTGACGCGCAATTTTTTGGAATTTCTCCGCGGGAAGCTCTGCGGATGGATCCGCAGCAGCGTTGGTTGCTGGAAACAGCGTATGAATCGCTGGAGGATGCGGGGATTCCCGCGCCAAGTCTGAAGGGGAAAGATGTTGGGGTTTTTGTCGGGATTGCGTCAAACGACTATGCAAACGTGGCGCAGTCCGATCCGAAAAATGTGGATGTGCATACGAACTCCGGATCGACGTTGTCGATTGCCTCAAACCGCATCGCCTATTTGATGGATTTCCGCGGGCCGGCAGTGTCTGTCGATACGGCGTGTTCGTCCGCCCTGGTAGCGATCAACCTGGCTTGTGAAAGCATTTGGACGGGCAGCTCTGAAATGGCGCTGGCCGGCGGGGTGAACGCGCTTTTGACGCCGGATGCGTCGATCGGTTTCTCCAAGGCGACGATGCTTTCGCCGACCGGACAGTGTTTTGCTTTTGACGACCGCGCGAACGGTTACGTACGTGGCGAAGGTGCCGGGATGTTCGCGATCAAGCCGCTTTCGAAAGCACAGGCGGATGGCGACCGGATTTACTGCACGATCAAAGCAGCGGTAATCAACCAGGACGGAAACACATCTTCCATGACGGTTCCGGGTGTGGAAACGCAGGCTGAAATGCTGCGGATTGCCTATGACCAGGCCGGCATGGAACCCAAGCGCGTACGCTACATGGAAGCGCACGGAACGGGAACGCCGGTCGGTGACCCGATCGAAACGCGGGCTCTTGGAATGGTGCTTTCGGATGGTCGGGATGAAGATGACACCTGCCTGATTGGCTCGGTAAAGACCAACGTGGGTCACCTGGAATCAGGTTCCGGCGTGGCGGGCGTGCTGAAAGCAGCGCTGGTGTTGTATCACGACACCGTCCCGAAGAACCTGAATTTCAAGAATCCGAATCCGAATATTCCGTTTGATGAATTCAAGCTGGAAGTGGTGACGGAGAACCAGCCCATCCCCCGCCTGGGAGATTTTCCTGCCGTGGCGGCGGTGAACTCGTTTGGCTTCGGCGGCACGAACTCTCACATCGTTCTGGAAGAAGCGCCGGGTTCGAACGGACAGTCACCGGGGAAACCGAAACAGCCCGGGAAAAAGAAGGCGGACCGCCCGGTGATGTTGCCGATATCGGCGCGCACGGATGAAGGACTTCGCGAAATGGCGGCCCGGTATCGCCGGTTTTTGCGGGAGAACAACGAAGATTTGCTCGAAGACATTGCGGCGAACGCCGGCAAGCACCGCGAGCACATGGAATCCCGCCTCACCGTATTGGGACGGAACCGGGACGAGATTTGCCATGAGTTGACGGAATGGCTTGCGCTGAATCCGGGGGAAAACGTGATCGCCGGAAAGCCCGGCGGCGAAGTGAATCCGCTCGTTTTTGTTTTTACGGGTCAGGGTGCTCAGTGGTGGAAAATGGGCCAGGAATTGATTGAGCGGGAGCCGGTTTTCCGCGGTGTGCTCGAAGAAATCGATACGCACCTGAAGCCGATGGCGGGGTGGTCGTTGATCGACGAAATGACAAAGGACGAGGAGTTTTCGCAGATCAACCGGACAAATATCGCCCAACCTGCGATTTTCGGATTGCAGGTGGCGTTGGCGGAATTGTGGAAGTCGTGGGGAATCGAACCCTCGAAAGTCGTGGGACACTCGGTTGGTGAAGTCGCCGCCGCTTATGTGGCGGGCATTTACACGATGGAAGACGCCGTGAAGGTGATTTATCACCGCTCACGTTTGCAGGATCAGACGGGTGGAAACGGCAAGATGGTTGCGGTCGGATTGTCGGCCTCCGAGGCGAAAAAGGCCATCGGAGAGCACGCCGACAAAGTCCAGGTCGCGGTGATCAACTCGCCGGGAATGGTAACGATTGCGGGTGACACGGAGCCGCTCAAGAAGGTGATCGAACCGCTTGAGGAAGCCGGGAAATTTGTGCGTTGGCTGCGAATTGATTACGCGTTTCACACGCACCAGATGGAGCCCATCAAGACCGAGTTGCTCGAGGTTTTGAAGGATATCAAGCCGATGGCGTCGAAGATTCCGTATATTTCGACTGTCACGGGCGGGATTTGTGAGGGCACCAAGGTCGATGCGGAATACTGGTGGCAGAACGTGCGGGAAGCGGTGCTTTTTTCCCCGGCTATCACAGGACTGATCCGTTCCGGGGAAGATTCTTTCCTCGAACTGGGACCTCACCCGGCGCTGCAGAATCCGATCATGGAATGCCTGTCGGAGCAGTCCCGGAAAGGTGTCTATTTTTCCAGCCTGACCCGGAAGACCGACGAGTCGATCATGATGCTGACGAATCTCGCGAAGATGCAGCAGCACGGTTACGAGATCGACTGGGACGCAGTGAACCAGGCCGATGGCAAGTTCGTCGATCTGCCGAATTACACCTGGCAGCATGAAACGTTCTGGCTCGAAAGCGAGGAAGGCGAATACCTGCGCTGCGCGGATTTCGAGCACCCGCTGCTGGGACTTCGCCAGACGGCACCGAAGCCGACCTGGCGTTTCGAATGTGATCCACGCTATTTTACCTGGCTGGACGACCACCGTTTCTGGGATTCGGTCGTGTTTCCGGCTTCCGGTTACGGAGAAATCGGACTCGCGGTCGCCCGCAAGATGTTCCCCGGCGAAAATTACGTCGTCGAGGAACTGGAAATGAAAAAGGCTCTCTTCGTTTCGGAAACGAACGTGCCGACGGTGGAAGTCGTCTTCGATTCGGACACCCGGGTGTTCCAGATTTTCTCATCGACCAGCACCCGCAAGGAATGGGAATTGAATTCGCAGGGTGTGCTCCGTAAGCAACCGGTTCCGGTTCAGGAAAAGCCGATGGATTTCGAGCTGTTGAAAAAGGGTCTCGACGATCACTTCACGCACGGGGAATATTACGACGATTACGAGGAGGCGGGATACCAGTTCCAGCCGCTGTTCCGCCATCTGCAGGAGGTGTGGAGAAAGCCGGGCGAGTCTTTTGCTGAAATCCTGACCCCCGAAGGTTTGCTGGATTCCGTGCCTGAATTTCACGTCCATCCGGCTGTGTTGGACGCGTATTTCCACGTCGTCAAAGGCGGGCAGAAACCCCCGGAAGGAGCCAAGGCGACCGATTATTTTTACCTGCCGGCAGCGATCAGTTCGATCCGGCTCTATCAGGACCGGCCTCCGCGGAGGGTCTTTGGACACGCCAAGGTCGATACTTCGAATGAGCGCGAACACCTGTCCGCTGATATCGATTTGTACGACGAAGAAGGAATTCTCATTGCCCAGGTTTTCGGTTTTCGGGCCGACCGGGTGGAGCAGGGAGAAAGCGACGACCTGGAAAAAGCAACGTATCAGGCCTCGTGGGAAATCGCCCGATTGAAAGGGACGCGCGTGAAAGGATCGGCCGGGTTACCGGATCCGGACAAGATTGTCGCGGCGGCCAACGAGGTGATGCCCGCGCTTTATGAAGAGCGGCAGCTCAACGAGCACTACGAAAAATTCATGCCGCTGATCGATCAGGCTTCACGCCAGTTTATCGTGAATGCCTATTTTAATCTCGGTTGGCAGCCGCAGGTTGGAGACAAGGTGGAAGTTCGCGAACACGTGCGCGAGTTGGACATCGCGGACCAGCATGAGCGCCTGGTTTATGGCCAGCTCACTGCCCTGGAAGAAGGCGGATGGCTCCGCAAAGCGGGCGAGGAAACCTGGGAGGTGATTTCTGTTCCGGAAGAAACCTGTGCCGAAGAGTTGCTCGACCAACTGGAAGAGGAGCTGCCGCGTTTCGCGTCCGAGGTGGAATTGCAACGCCAGGCCGGGCCGAATCTAGCCGGCGTACTGACCGGAACGTACGACCCGATCGAGGTGTTGTTCCCGGGCGGATCGTCCGACATGATGGAGCGATTCTATCGTGAAGGGGCGGATTTTCCGGTTCTGAACGGACAGGTTCTCGCCGCTCTCGAACGCGCCGTGGCGGATCTGCCCGAGCGCCGTGCGATCCGCGTCCTGGAAATTGGTGCGGGCACCGGATCACTCACCCAGCGGATTTTGCCGGCGTTCCCCGCCGACCGGACGGAGTATCTTTTCACGGACACCGGCCCGCTTTTCGTGGCCAATGCAAAGGACAAATTCGGCGAGCAGTATCCCTTCGTCGAATACGCCATGTTTGATGTAGAGAAAGACCCGGTCGACCAGGGCATCGAGCCGCACAATTACGATATCATCATCGCGTCGAACGTGATTCACGCGACCGCCGATTTGAAGCAAACCCTGAACGTCGTCCGTCGCTGCCTGGCACCGGACGGGCTGTTCATGTTCGTCGAGGTGACGTGGCGTCGCGCCCCGCTCGACAACGTCTTTGGACTGCTTCCCGGGTGGTGGCGGTTCACGGATACCGACTTGCGGGAGCGTTCCGCTCTTTTGAGCCGGTCCCGCTGGGAATCGCTCCTGACCGAATGCGACTACCGCGATGTCACCAGTTTCATTTCCTCCCCGAAACCGGAGGAAGACCAGGAAGCCTGCCTGATTGCCCGTGCACCCGAACCGGTGGAAATACCGGTAGAGGAACCGGTCGACGAAGAGCAACTGGTCGAATCAGAGTCACCGGCTGACGAAGAAAAGCCGAAGCTCGAAGTCTACCTTGTAATGTCGGACTACTCGGGTGTCGGCAAAGCCCTCGAAACAACGCTCGAAGAACGCGGCGTGAAGGTCATCCTGACGGGTGGTTATGCCGCCGAAGTGGAGGAACGAATCGAGGAACTCGAATCGGACGGGGATGTCACCCGCGTCATTGTTCACGCCCTTTCGCTCGATCATCCCCGCACCGACAAGCTCGATGCAGAAACGTTGAATCGCGCTCAGGACACTGGCGTTCGCTCAGTCCACAACCTGGTGAAAATGATCACGGCTCGCGAATGGGATTCGAAGCCGAAGCTGTTTTTCCTCACCCGCGGCACCATGCCGGTGATGGAAGCTGACGAGCTGCCCGGTCTCGCGTCCGCGCCGATCACGGGGATTCTCCGCGTGGCCAACAATGAATTCCAGGATTTCCAGTGGACCCAGGTCGACCTGGATCCGGACGGCAGCGAGTACGAGTTGCAGGATCTGGCCGATGAAATCCTGATGTCTGACCGCGAATTGGAAGTCGCGTTCCGGGGTGATCACCGCTACGCACGTCGTGTCCATCGCGTGAAAACCGAGGACCTTCCGCCGCTCACAACAAACGCGGTTTTGGAAAATGGCGAAGTGCTTCCGTATCGACTCCAGATCGATAAGCCGGGCATTCTCACGAATCTCAGCCTGAACCTCACGACCCGTCGCGATCCTGATCCGGACGAAATTGAGATCCAGATCAAGGCCGGCGGGATCAACTTCCGCGACGTCATGAAGGCGCTCGGAATGTACCCGGGTAACCCGGTCGACCTGAAGTGGTTTGGAGATGATTTCTCGGGCGAAGTCGTACGCGTGGGCAAAAACGTGAAAGACCTCAAGCCGGGCGACAACGTCGTCGGGATGGCCCCGTACTGTTTCCGCAGCTATGTCACGGTTCATCGGAATCTGGTTTTCCGGAAGCCGGACACGATGTCCCACGCGGATGCCGCCACGCTGCCGACTGTTTTCCTGACCACGCATTACGCCATTAATGAACTGGCCCGGATGCGGAAAGGGGAACGTATTTTGATCCATGCGGGAACGGGTGGTGTCGGACAGGCTGCGATCCAGATTGCCCAGCACCTCGGCCTCGAGATTTTCTCCACCGCCGGCAGCCCCGAAAAACGCCAGATGTTGCGGGACCAGGGCGTCGATCACGTGCTCGATTCCCGATCTCTTGAGTTTGCAGATCGCATCATGGAAATCACCAACGGGGAGGGCGTCGATGCGGTGCTCAACTCGCTCGCCGGCGATTTCATTCCGAAAAACTTCAGCGTGTTGCGCACCTTTGGTCGCTATCTCGAAATCGGGAAAGTCGACGTCTATGGCAATTCCAAGATCGGTCTCGAACCCCTGCGGAACAACATCTCGCTGTTCATCATCGACCTCGCACAGCACCTCCAGGACAAGCCGGATTACATCGCCGAGATGTTTTCCGACCTGGAGAAAATGTTTTACGCGGAGACTTACCAGCCACTTCCGAACAAGACCTTTCCCATCACCGATGTGGTCGACGCATTCCGCTACATGGCCGCCGGAAAACACGTCGGCAAGAACGTGCTGGACTTTGACGTTCCGGAAATTCAGGTCGGCCCCGCAACCGAGGAGGGTCACAAATTCAATCCGGAAGGCACGTATCTCATTACCGGCGGGGCAGGGGGCTTCGGTCTCGAACTGGCCGGTTGGATGGCGCAGAATGGCGCGCGTCATTTTGCCCTGATGAGCCGCTCCGGCCCGAAAGACGACGCGCTCGACAAGATCGCTGCGCTGCAAAAAATGGGCAGCTCGGTGATGGACGCCCGGGGCGACGTTACCAAACGCGAAGATATCGACCAGATCGTCGCCGAGATCCAGAAGACGGATGCAAAGCTCATCGGCGTGATTCACGGCGCGATGGTTCTGGATGACGAATTTATCGTCGAACTCGACGAAGAGCGCTTCGACAACGTGCTCCTTCCCAAGATGCTCGGCGCGTGGCACCTCCACCAGGCCACCCTCGGAATTCCGCTGGAGCATTTCATCAGCTTCAGTTCGTTCTCTGCTGTCATTGGCGCAGTGAAGCAGTCGAACTATAATGCGGGGAACTGTTTCCTCGATCAGCTTTCCTACTACCGTCGTTCGCAGGGCCTGCCCGCGCTCACGTTCAACTGGGGCGCGCTCACCGGAGCTGGCTTTGTCGATCGAAACGAGAAGACCAAGGAATACCTCCAACTCGTCGGACTCGGTTCGACGGACATGGACGAGACGCTCGAACTGTTTTCGCGCGGGATCCCGACCGATGCAGTCCAGCTTGGATGCGCCCGGGTCGACTGGGCTGCGCTCGGTCGGTTCAGTCCGTCCGTTGGGCAGTCGGAAATGTTCAAATACGTCGTCCCGCGCAGTGGCGGATCCGGCGGCGAAAGCATGGCGGCCCGGATTCTCGAAGCCCCGGCCGACAAGCGCATGGGCATGGTCGAAGACGTCATCGCCCAGCAGGTCGGTGCGGTTCTGGGAACCGATTCCGGCCGAATCGATAAGGACACACCTCTCACCAATCTCGGTCTCGACTCGCTCATGGCCATCGAACTGGTCAACCGCATCGAGGACAAGATGGGGATGTCGATGCCGATGGGATCCGTCCTCAATGGCCCGAACATCCGCGATCTCGCGACACCGGTTTTGGAAAAACTCCTCGAGTCCGGCGGCGGCGAAGCAGCCGGTGCCGGCGATGGTTCAATTGAGTATGTCGAATTCGAAGCGACCGGCGAAATGCCGGCCCGTTTCCCGCTTTCCGAAGGCCAGCGCGCTCTCTGGTTCCTCAACCGGTTTGCGCCCGATTCCTCGGCCTACAACCTGATTTTCTCCGGAAAATTCACGCCGCTGCTCGACATCGACGCGATGAAGAGAGCGTTCTCGCTGCTCTTCGAGCGTCACCCCGAGTTGGACGTCACCTTCACCACAGAAAACGGTGAACCGGTCCAGGTCATGCAGACGGGCCGCACCGTCGATTTCCGCGAGCACGACTGCACCAAGCTCAACGACACGGAGCTGAAAAAACTCATCTCCGATCATGCCAACCGTCCGTTCGATCTCGAACGCGGCCCGGTCGTGAGGCTTGAGTTGTTCCGAACTGCGGACAATGCCCACGTCGCGTTGTTCAGCATGCATCACATCGTGTCGGATGCCTGGTCGGTTGCCGTGCTGATGCAGGATCTGATCGAATATTATTTCTCGATGAAATCCGGCCGAACCCCGCAGGTCGAGCATCTCCCCGCGAGCTACGCCGATTTCGTGAACTGGGAAACCGCCCACCTCGAAAGCACCGCCGGCGAGGCCATGTTTGATTACTGGAAAGACAGCCTCGAAGGCGCTCCTCTTACCCTGGATCTCCCGACCGATCGTCCGCGACCGGCCGTGCAGACTTTCAGCGGCGCGACTCACGGGTTCCAGCTCGATGACGAACTCACCGAGGCGATCACCGATTTGTCCAAGGCCCATAGCGCGACTCTTTTCACCACCACGCTCAGCGCGTTCGAAATTCTCATGCACCGCTATTGCCAGCAGGACGACCTCGTTGTCGGCGTGCCGCTGGCCGGGCGTTCGCAGTCGGAGGTGCAAAACCTCGTTGGTTATTTCATCAACCCGGTCCCGGTCCGATCCACGATCGAGGATGACCCGACCATCGCCGATTATCTCGAACGCAACCGCGACCAGGTGAACGGCGCCATCGAAAACCAGCAGTATCCGCTGGCGAAAATGGTCGATCGACTCCAGGTCCCGAGGGATCCGGGTCGCTCACCGATGTTCCAGGTCAGCTTCAGCATGGAGCGCATCCCCGGCCTCGACGAGCAGGGCATCGCCGTGTTCCTGATCGGACAGGGTGGCCACAAGTTTCACGTGGGTGATCTCACGATGGAAACGATCGACCTGACGACCCGCCAGGCGCAGTTCGAAATTACGCTCGTCGTCGAAGAAGCCGGCGGCCATCTCTTTGGCTGCTGGCAATACAATCGCGATCTCTTCGAAGCCGAAACGATCGCCGAACTGAGCGGTCTCTACGAGCAAGTCCTCCGCGGTATGGTGGACAATCCGGGCGCGAAGATTTCCGAGATCAACCTGTTGTCTGACAAAGAAGCCGAAGAAATTCTCGTCAATCGCAATGCTACGACAGCGGCTTATCCGTCCGATAAATTGCTCCACGAACTCGTCGCAGAAGTTGCCGGCGCCAATGACGAAACCGCTGCCATTCTCTGTGGCGACGACCGAATCAGCTACGGATCGCTGAATCGTCATGCCAACGGCATCGCCAAAAAACTGATCGCCGAAGGGGTCAAGGTCGGGGACAACGTCGGAGTTCTCGTCAACCGCAGCCCCGAAATGGTCGCGGCTCTGCTTGGCGTGCTAAAAGCCGGAGCCACCTACGTTCCGCTCGATCCCGAGTTCCCCGCTGAGCGTCTCACCCAGATGCTCCACGATGCAGCCCCGAAGGCGGTTCTTTGCAGCGCTGATTGCAAGGACACGACCTCAGCCGAATGGCACACCTTCGATGTCGCAACTATCGAACCCACCGCCGATCCGCCCGCCGTTTCAGGTGTCACGCCGGATTCACTGGCCTACATCATTTACACCTCCGGCTCGACCGGCACACCGAAGGGCGTGGAAATTTCGCACAAGGCTGCCGTCAATTTCCTAACCTCAATGCAGAACGAGCCCGGCTTCACTGCGAAAGATCGCCTGCTCGCCGTCACCACGCTTTCGTTCGACATTTCGTTGCTCGAAATGTTCCTGCCGCTCATCACCGGAGCGAAAGTCGTCATCGCTGACAAGCAGGATGTGAAAGACGGCCGCCGTCTCGCGAATTTGTTGAACGAGGAAGACGTTACCGTCATGCAGGCCACTCCGGCCACCTGGCAGATGTTGCTCGATTCCGGCTGGGAAGGAAAATCCGATCTCCGCATTTTCTGCGGCGGTGAAGCTCTCAAGCGCGATCTCGCGAACGTCCTCGTCAATTCCGCGAAGGAAGTCTGGAACCTCTATGGCCCGACGGAAACCACCGTCTGGTCCACCATCGAGCAGGTCACTGAAAGCGACGACAACATCACGGTCGGCAAACCGATTCAAAACACCCAGGTCTACATCCTCGATGCCAACCGGAACCCCGTCCCCGACGGATTCACCGGCGAACTCTGGATCGGCGGCGACGGACTCGCCCGCGGCTACCGCAATCGGCCCGACCTCACCAACGAAGCTTTCCAGGAAATCGAATTGCCGATTCACGAACCAACAGGGTCAGTTCACCAAACCGACCCTATTGATTCGAATTCCGGTGACTCGGCCGATGAAATCGTAGGACGGGTCTCCCGACCCGTCACATCAACCCCGGACCAAAGCCCAACCGCGAAAGCCCCGGCCACGAAGCCCATCCGTCTCTACCGCACCGGCGACCTCGCTCGCTGGAATCGCGATGGCGTTCTCGAATGCCTCGGCCGGGTCGATTTCCAGGTCAAAGTCCGCGGCGTCCGAATCGAACTCGGCGACATCGAAGCCCAGCTCGCTCATCATCCGCAGATCTCACAGGCTGTCGTGACAAAACGCGAAGATTTGCCATCCGGCGAAGGCCTTGTCGCCTACCTCATCACCAATACCGGTGAAACGCCTGAACTCACGGAACTGCGCAGTTTCCTCGCTGAAAAACTTCCGGCCAGCTACATCCCGGCCCATTTCCAGGCTGTGGACGACTTTCCGCTGACGCCGAACAAGAAAATCGACCGGAAACGTCTCCCCGCTCCGAATTTCGGCGGCGGAAGAGGAACTGCCACCGGTGAAAAAGTCGATCCGCGCACGCCGACCGAGCAGAAGTTGTGGGACATTTTCCACCACCAGTTCGAGCGAGAAGATTTCGGGATCACTGACAACTTTTTCGAAATGGGCGGCGATTCTCTGCTCGCCCTGCGGATCGTGGTCGAGACCAGCGAGGCCTTCAATCGCGAAGTCCCCGTCGATGCCTTCCTGCGATACCCGAGCATCGAGCAGCTTGCCAAGTATCTGGAAACCGTCGACGAAACCGACAGCCTGGCTGCCGGAGAAGACGCGGAAGAATTGTCGCTCGACCATCTCGATCACATTGAAGTCCGGTTTGCCGGAGGAGACCTCCCGCAGGTCGACGCCGTTGCCCTGACTTACGTGCCGGAGATTCTCACCAGTTTCGCCGGCGTCCCGCGTGATGAAATCGCGGAGCGCTGGTTTGCCGGAAAACCGACGCTGACGAATGTCTACGAACTCCCCCAGGGGAAAATCGGTGTCATCATGCTGCCACGGTTCGAAGTGGATTTTTACAAGGACCCAGACGGCGTCAAACAACCCATTCTCGATTCTCTCGAGCTGGCCGCCAAAATTGGCGCGAAAACGGTCTCGCTCACGGGCGTCATCCCGTCCGCGACCGATCACGGGCGCGATATTGTGGGCTGGATCGAGGAGGCCGGGGATTCTTCGAAATTCCCCGCCATCACGACTGGCGATGCCACTCGTGCCGCAACGGTTGTTCGGAGTGTCGAGGGCGCTTTGGAGAAATCCGGCCGCGACATGGAGGGCGAAATCCTCGCCGCAGTCGGCCTCGGTTCGATCGGACTCGGAACCCTGAACCTGACTCTCGACGTCCTGCCTCATCCCAAACGCCTCATTCTCTGCGATCCTTACCAGAACGAAGAACAAATGGCCCGCATCCGCGACGAAGTCCGGGCGGGCGGTTATCAAGGTGAAATTGACGTTGTCGCGAACGGCGGCGCGCTGCCGCCCGAAGTGTTCCAGGCCAGCTTTATCGTCGCTTCCACCAATCTGCCCGGTGTTCTCGACATCGGTTCTTTGAAACCGGGCACAATCGTCGTCGATTACAGTTTCCCACCGATTTTCCGTCCCGCCGAAGCCATCAGGCGCTTCGCGTCGAAGCAGGACATCCTGTTCACGACAGGCGGCGAATTGTCCATCGGTGCAACTGTCCCGGAAACCGTTTATCTCCCCGAAAACGCCGACGAAATGGCGTCCACCGACGGCAGCCTCGAGAATGGCATTCTCCGCTTTCTTGCTGCCCGCGACAAAACGGAGATGACCGGCTGCGTCCTCGTCAGCCTGCTCACCGGCAGGAAAAAAGGCGTCGAATCCACCCTCGGCCCACTTTCATCCAAGGACGCCAAGGCCCACTATGAGTATCTTTGCGAGATCGGATATGCCCCGGCCCGGGCCCAGATGCATGGATTTTTCCTGGGAGAAGCAGATTTGGAGAAATTCCGGTCGGTGGAGTGGAGCGAGGTGTGATTGAATTGTGATTGCAGAAATAGCACTGTTAGTCTCTGCGATTCCCTTTCAAGTGGTTGTTTTCAGAAGCAAGGATCACGGTCGCGACATCCGACACAGGATCGACGCCTCCAAGGAC
>JABDJT010000005.1 GCA_013003335.1 Verrucomicrobiales bacterium
TTTCCAACAGGCGCATGCGTTTTTCGACCCGGGGGAGGTAAATTCGGACGGTCGTGCCGTCACCCTCCTCGCTTTCAAATTCAATTTCTCCCCCGTGCTCCCGGATGATCCGGTGGACGATCAACAGGCCGAGCCCGGACCCGGTTTTTTTGGTCGTGAAATATGGCTCAAACACATCTCCGACCTGCTCCGCCGCAATACCGGACCCGGTATCGGAAAAGCTGACGATTACGTTGAAATCGTCGCAGTCCGTTCGGATTGTGATTTCACCGCCGGAACCGATGGCCTGCCCGGCGTTGCGAATCAGGTTGTAAAACGCTTGCTTGAACTGGTCGCGATCGAGGCGCAGGGCCGGTAAATCGGCGTGAAGTTGGAGTGTCGTGTCGATGCCCCGATCCTGGATTTCCGGAGCGAGAAATTCGACCGACTCCCGGACCACCTCGTTCAGGTCCGTCACTTCAAGGCTCGGTTCGGTCGGCCGAACCGCGGTCAGAAATTTTTCCACGATGAAATCGAGCCGCTTGATCTCCCCCTGCGCGATCGCGAGTGATTCAGAAAGTTCATTCGCCAGAGCCGGTTCGGCCTGCTTTCGCAGTTTCCGCTCCAAGACCTGGAGATGAATGTGAAGGGAATTGAGCGGATTCCCGATTTCGTGGGCGACCCCGGCTGCCAGCATTGTGAGCGCATTAACTTTTTCCGATTCAATCTCCTCGGCCTGCATTTTCCGCGACCGTGTTGTATCGCGCAGGATCAGCACGTAGCCCTCGGGCTCGTCCTCGTCCTTCGCCTCCAGCGGAGTGATGTAAAAGTTTAAAAAGCGGGGTTCCGGGTAAAAAATCTCCAGATCGCGGTTCACCACCCGACCGGACTTTGTCAGCGAATCCCACTGCAAGCCGGGCAGGCAATCTGCTACTGGCGTGCCGATTGATTCATTTCGTTTCAGGCCGAAAAATCCGCAGGCTGCGCGATTGATGTAGTGAATTCGCCCTTTCAATCCCGTCACGATCACACCGTCATGCAAAGCGTCGAACACGTTTTCCAGGAAACCTTTTTCCTGCACGATTTTGAGGACGGCACGCTGAACTTCCTCGGGATCCACCCGGTCGAGGCGATCAATCAGCTTGTCGATGAAGCCGGATTTCATAGACTGTGCTTCGATGGAAACTTCTGAAATTCGCGTCGTGTTGAGCACCTTTCCAGACTTGGAGAAGGCGCGACAAATTGGCACAACTCTCGTCGAATCGCAACTGGCTGCCTGCGTCAATTTGATCCCCCAAATCGAGTCGATTTATGCGTGGAAAGGTGAGATTCAGCGTGATTCCGAGGTTTTGGCGCTAATCAAGACCACGGAAGCTGGTTTTGATGCCCTGGAAAAAAAACTCGCCGACCTGCATCCGTACGACGTGCCGGAAATTGTCGCTCTTCCTGTGACGGCGGGAGGGGAAACGTATTTGAAATGGGTCCGGGAAACGATCGAACAGGGTTGACTGGTCAAACGAACCCTGTTGATTCGAAAGAACGATGCGCCAAATTTCCGGCTTGATTCGTAGGTTCCTTCAGTCACATTCATGCCCAAACACATGAACTCACTCGTTCTCGGATTTTTCTACCTGACAGCAATGGCCTGGGCGCTCTGCGAAGTTTGCCTGATCGCCGGAACCGGCAACTGGCTTCCGCTCAGTCTTTTCCTGGTCTTGTTTTTCGTCGCGTTTTCAATCCTCGGCTGCCTCAATGTGTCTGATGGGATGATGAACATGTTCGGAGCAGCGACCGCGATCCTTCTCGGCTTGTTCCTGTTGTTTATCTCGTTTGCCGGATTCCAAATCAGCCCGGCAGTCGGCTTGCTCAAATTATTCGGAGCACTCTCAATCGTTGCTGCGGGTATCATTCCGTTTCTGCCCGCGAAGAAAAACGACAGCCACTCGCACTGAGTTTTCGTTCACGATTTAGGAATACGTCCATTGTGAAGGGGCGTTCCAATTTGATTTTCTGCCACGGATCTTGAGTGGCTTCGTTGTGATTGGCGAGATGTGAGTGCGTCGGGTAAGTTTCCGTCGTAGTCTACAGATGGAATGCGTTTTCCCGCTCTCACAGGTCTGATCAGGCGCCGGTTGCTTGTCAATTTCCGCGCTGATCCGGATGTCGTGGTATCGCGCTTGCCCGATGGAATGAAGCCGAAGCTGTCAGGAGAGCTGGGTATGGTCGGGGTTTGCCTCATCCGTCTGGAGAAAATCCGGCCCCGCGGGATTCCGTTTTTCCCGCCGATTACCAGCGAGAATGCAGCCTACCGTTTCGCCGTCACGACTAATCGGGGCGAGGACGCCGTATACATTCCTCGTCGAGAAACCAGTTCGTTGGTCAGCCACCTCGCCGGCGGCCGCGTATTTCCCGGCGAGCATCATTTTTCCAGATTCGAGATTTCCGATTCCGATGGGGAAATTGAGTTTTCCATGACGCCCCGAAGTGGGGCCGGCAGTGTGATTCACATTCGCGCGACCGAAACCGATCGATTTCCTGACCAGTCTCTTTTTTCCGATCTCGCGGCTGCGTCCGCTTTTTTCAAAACCGGTTCTCGTGGCTATTCCAAATGCGTTCGTCGGCCGGAGTGCCTCGACTGTATCGATTTGAAAATTGCCGATTGGCAAGCCTCAGCACTCGACGTGAAAGAAGTCCGAGTCGATTTTTTCGAATCGGGGAATTTCGGATTCCCTTCCGGTTCCGTCGAATTTGATCACGCGCTGTTGATGCGGGATATCCCCCACGAGTGGCAAGCTGGAGAAGACTGGAAAATCGAATGACAGAGTTGGGTTGTAGAACCAACCCTGTTTGGGTGTCTTCCGTGCTACACCGGCTCGTCCTGCCCGACGATCTGCACCTCGGTCTCCAGATCGATTCCCCGCTCGGCTTTCGCCTTGGCCTGGATGTCAGCGATCAAGTTTAAAACATCCTGAGCGGTGGCGGAGTTGTCGGAATTTACGATAAAATTTCCGTGCACGTCGGAAACGACAGCTTTCCCGACGCCGGTTTCTTTCAGGCCGAGTTCATCGACCAACTGTCCGGCACCGAGGCTGGCGGTCGGGTTCTTAAAAATACAGCCAGCGCTGGCGGCGATGGGTTGTGAAGCGCGGCGTTTGTCTTTCGAGGCTTCGATTTTTTCGGTGATTTCTGCGGCGGGAGCCGGCTCGCCTTCGAAGACGGCGGAAACAGCCACATTATGCGCCAGTTCGGGAACGTTCCGGTAATGAACCTGCATTGAGGTGGCTTGTTTCTCGAAGATGTCGCCGTCGCTATCGATCATTTTCACGCTGACGACCTGGTCGAATGTCTCGGTTCCCATCGCCCCGGCATTCATCCGCAAACTTCCTCCGACATTCCCGGGAATGCCTTCCATCCACTCGAACCCCCCGATGCCGGCTCCCTGCGCGGCGGCGGTGACGGCTTTGAATTTCACGCCGGCTCCGGCGGTGATGCGATTTCCGTCGACGTGGACTTCGGCAAATTCGCCGCGGACCGGGCAGCAAACCACGCCGGGAATCCCGCCGTCACGGACGAGCAGATTTGATCCGCGCCCGACGACACGGAGCGGTAGTCCGGTGGCAGCGCAGTGTTTCACAAGCCTGGCCATGCCTTCGGCGGTGGCTGGTTCGACCCAAAATTGTGCGGGACCACCGACTTTCATCGTCGTGTGCTTCCGCATTGGCTCGTAAAGTTTGAAAACAGCATCGTCCTCGCTCACGACGTCGCGGAGCTGATCAAGCGTTGCCAAATCAGCGGCCAGGCGAGTGCCGACTTCGTGGATGTTGCCGGCGCCGAGCGTCATGACCCAGTCACCGGGCTTCAGATTGCTGCCGACCGCGAGATGCAGTGTAGCGAGATCGGGATGGGAAATGGCGTCGTCCATTTCACCGCGTTCTTTCACCGCTTCCACGATCGTTTCGCCCGTGATGCCGGGAATCGGCTGTTCGCTGGCGGGGTAAATGTCGGTCACGAACAGCTGATCGACGTCATCGAAGGCCGCGCCGAATTCGTCGCGCAGCAGCTGCGTCCGGGTGTAAC
>JABDJT010000043.1 GCA_013003335.1 Verrucomicrobiales bacterium
CGACAAGGCAAACCGGAGTTCCGCTTCCTCCTTCCGGGGGATGGGTTGCCGGGAAGGGTGTGAAATTCTTGCTGATATCGGGAAAAATCTCGGGGTTCCGGTGACGACGGATGTTCACAGCCCGGAAGAAGCGGCGATTGCGGGCGAATTCATCGATATCATCCAGATTCCGGCGTTTTTGTGCCGGCAGACCGATTTGATTGAAGCGGCGGCGAAGACCGGGCGGGTGGTGAACATCAAAAAGGGCCAATTTCTGGCGCCGTGGGACGTTCAGAATATCGCGGAGAAGATGGATACTTTTGAAAACTTAAAATTCTTTTTTACTGAAAGAGGTGTGAGCTTCGGGTATAATACTCTCGTGGCTGATATGCGATCGCTGTACTGGATGCGGGCGGAAGGTTACCGCGTGGTATTTGATGCGACGCACTCGGTGCAGCGCCCCGGCGGGCTCGGAAAATCGAGCGGTGGCGATGGTATTCTCGCACCGGTATTGGCCCGGGCAGCGGTTGCGACGGGCTGCGAAGGAATTTTTATGGAAACCCACCCGAATCCCGAAAAAGCGCTCAGCGACGGGCCCAACCAGGTTCCGCTCGCGGACCTGGGTGGAGTTCTGAAGCGATTGCTGCGGGTTCACACGGCAGCGCGGGCGGAAGTCTAGGGATTTTCAAGAGCCATGTCTATTTTCCCACCAGGAATGAGAACGGGAAGCCGGGTGATTGTCGCCGGGTTCGCGGGGCTGTGCCTACTGGCCGGTGCAGGGATTAACCTGAGGGGACAGGAATTGGATAAGGTGGCCATTCCGCGGCCGGAAGCGGAGCGGGAGCGAAAAGAGGAGCGTGCGCGGCAATTTGAGGAAATGCAAGCGAAACTGGCTGCCCGTGCGGCGGCGGAAGCAGCTGCCAAGGCGGCGGCTGATGCCGCGGAAGCGGCGGGTGAAGAACCCCTGGAGGAGGGTGATCTGGCCAATTCGGCCATGGAACAGGCGATTCCGCCGGAACTGGCGGATCTGCTGCCGGTGGGAGCGGAATTCAAAGGCGTGAGATTTCCCAGTTATACCGGTGACCGACTGAACTCGATTGTGCATGCCGAGAAGATGTCGCGAATCGATTCCGAGCACCTGGATTTATTCGAACTGGTGATTGATGTGCTGGACGAGCGGGGGAAAATCACGACTAAGATCTACATGGATCGGGCCGTTTATGACATTGCCGACCAGAAATTGATCAGCCGCTCCCGTGCCACGATTGACCAGAAACCGAAATTCGTGATGAAGGGCGACAAGCTGACTTTTGAAGGGGAAACGAAAACCGGCCGGATGCAGGGCAATGTGAAGACGATCATTTACGGCGTGAATAAACCCCAAACCGGCAGTAATCTTTTTTCGGATCCTTCGAAACGGTAAAAACTCTCATAACTAATCCCCACGGCATGAAAACGATTCAATTACTTTCCACGATATTGGCCGGGATCGCCTTTTTGGCAGTCCCCGGTCTACAGGCTCAGGACAAGGGCACTTCCGAAACCAATCGCGCTGTTGAAAAGGCGACCGAAGCCGGTCGTGAATTGCTGAAGAATTCCGACAAGGTCCTGAAGGACAACCCGCAGCTGCAAAACATTCTGAATTCCGTGAAGGACGATCCGGGTGCGGTGGTGAAAGAAGTTTCACCGATGGCACGTGAGCAGTTAAACAAGATTCAGGGTAACAGCACCAATTCGGGAGGCGTCCCGGCAACCCGTTCGGCGGTTCCGAATCCGGCTCCTGCCACCCCCACGACCGGAACCACTCCACAAAACCCGACGGCAGCCAATCCCAACGCGATGCTCCCCGAGCCGGTAGCTCGCGGTACGCGTCCTGCCCCGCTACCTCCGACAGCGGCTCCTCCGACGACGACAGCTCCGGCACCCACTTTAAACGGCGGAGTGGTGCCTCCTCCGCGTGATTTGAAACCGCAATACGATCCGTCGAAGAGCGCCAACAAGGGCCAGCCGGCAGCGGCATCGGGCGGGGCAAACGGTGAGACGATGGAAATCACGTCCGACGAAACTTCGATGAACCAGGAAACCGGATTTCTCGTTTTCAAAGGTAACGTCTACCTGGTTCACCCGGCCTACAACATGACCTGTGATCAGCTGGAAATTTATATGTTCCGCGAAGACGAAAACCCGCCCCGGAAGGCGGACGGGTCGACCCCGGAATTCAAGAAAGCCGTCGCTACCGGTGGCATGGTCGAAATCGAGCGGATCGGTGCGCAGGGGCAGAAGGAAATCGCCAAGGCACGACGGGCCGATTTCAATCCGGTCCTCGATGAAATTATTTTGTCCGGCGGACCGCCGACCATGCAGAGTGGTGGCCGGGTAATCGATCCCAATGATCCGCGAGCCCGCATCATTTTGAATAACCGCACCAAGCTCTACAAAGTGGAGGGCGGCCGGCACACGCTTTCAATCCCGATGGGCAAAAAAGCGCCGTCGTCGGGTGGCGGTCTTCCGACGAATCTGAATAGCATCAGCGACCGGAACAAGAAAGACCGCTGAGTTGTTTCGATTTCCGGTGAGCCGATTTTTTTCCCGCATTTTCCGTATTCCGCCCGCATGAGCGACGAATTTGACGACCTGTTCAATTCGGGGAACAGGCCTGCTGCTCCCACCGCCCAGACTCCGCCCGAGGAGGATGACGAGGTCGAGGAGATCTATTACCACCCCGGTGCGACGGGAGGAGAGGTCGACCCCGAAACACCGGACGTTTCCCCGCCGGTCGAGTCGATCGAGCCCTTCGAACAGTCCGCGGCAGCCGAATCCGGCTACGACGAAGAGGTCGAAGAGATTTACTCGTTTGAAGAGGCAGCCGGATACGATCAGACTGTTCCCAAAACACAGCCGATCCGGCCGAAAAAAGCGCCGCCGGAGCCTGGCCCTGATTCCGAAAAAGTCCCGGATTCCCAGACCGAGCCCGTCGCAGGCGAAAATTACAATCCCGTTCCCGAAATAGCTGCAGCTACGTCGGAACCGGAAGCAGAGCCGGAACAAGAAGAGTCGCCGGCGGCTCTGGAACTGTATGCCGACGAGCATGGCAATACCTACTATTTGGACGAAAACGGAGTGGCTCATGAATATCATGGGGAACTGCCCGATGACGCCTACATCGAGCCGGATTCCTACGTCGAAGCGGAAACCGAAGTCGTTCCGCAGACTGCTCCCGAAGCCCCGGAACCATCCATGGAAGACCAGATTGCCGCTGCGCTGGTCGATCCGGAGCCCGAACCGGAAGAAGAAATGGTGGCCGAACCGGAAATCGAAATCGAACCAGTTTCCGCGGAAGCTCCGGCGCCCGAGCCTGAACCGGTTGTGGAGGAAGATGTGAAACCGTTGCCAGTCCAGGCCGCTGTGTCGCTTCCCGTAATTTCTCCGGAGTTGATCGCGGAAGATGATGAGGAGGAAGAAGAGATCGAACCCGGGTTCGGCAGCCTCCTCCAGCAGGCCAAAGCCGACATGGAGCAGAAGCCGGGCATTTCGGCTGAGACGCAGCGCGAAATGCTGCTCAACACCGAAAAGCTGGTAAAAGTGTACGACGGTCGCGCGGTGGTAAACGGCGTCGACATCAATGTTCGCCCGGGTGAAATTGTCGGGTTGCTCGGTCCGAACGGGGCCGGGAAAACGACCACGTTTTACATGATCGTCGGACTGGTGGCACCGAACGGCGGAAAAGTCTGGTTCAACAACAATGACGTCACCACCGAACCGATGTACAAGCGCGCCCGGCTTGGCATGGGTTATTTGCCCCAGGAAGAATCGATTTATCGCAAGCTGACGGTCGAGCAGAACATCATGGCAACGCTGGAAACGTTGAAGCTGACCCGGTCCGAGCGCCGCGATCGTTGCCAGGAACTTCTCGAGCAGTTCGGGATCACTCACATCGCCAAGAACATTGCCATGACTTGTTCCGGCGGGGAAAAACGGCGACTCACCATCGCCCGGTCCCTGGTCACGAAACCGGATTTGCTCATGCTCGACGAACCGTTCTCCGGTGTCGACCCGATCGCGGTCAGTGAAATTCAAAGTATCGTCAAGAACCTCCGCGAAAGCGGACTCGCGATCCTGATAACCGACCACAACGTCCGCGAAACGCTCGATATTGTCGACCGTGCCTACCTCATTTTTGAGGGCCAGGTTCTCCGTGAGGGCAGCAAGGACTTCCTTGTCAACGATCCGACCAGCCGGAAACTCTATCTCGGCGAGCAATTCAGCATGTGATCCCGATACGAACCAACAGGGTTTGTTTGTCGAACAGACCCTGTTCATTCGTTTCGTTTCCCCATTCCCCTTGCTGATTTTCGTTTCACTGGCACATTCCCCGCGGATTGATCAAAACGATGCCAAAGCCCAGCCCAAGACGGGACGGACGGGAAGCTGCCCTGCAATTCCTGTTCGGCCATGAAATGAACCGCGATGAGGAAGCCGACCCGGCTGACCTCGACGCGGAAATGGCTGCGTTCTGGGAGATCCGGAACGTCGGCAGCGATCTGGCGCGGGAATTTGCCGGCGAACTGGCGTCCGGAACCGTGGCCAATCTCGAATCGATCGACGAGCATCTCGTCGACGCTCTCGAAAACTACAAGCTGGAGCGACTCACCGTGGTTGACCGCAACCTGTTGCGCCTCGCCATTTTTGAAATCGCGTTTTCCGATCACATCCCGCCGCGGGCCGCCATCAACGAAGCGATCGAAATCGCGAAGCGATTCGGCACAGAAAAAAGCCCGAAATTCGTGAATGGAGTTCTGGATCGCATCCGGAAATCCCTGAAACCCGACGCCTGACCAGCTTTCCATGTCGCTTTTCAAGAACATCCTCAACCGGTTTTCCGGCGGCGACATCGACTGGGATGACCTGGAGGAAACGTTGGTGGCGGGTGATCTTGGGATCCGACTGACGATGGAAATCGTCGATCGCCTGCAGGAAAAAGGCGGAAAAATCAACGCGGAAACGGTGGTGGAAGCCTGCCGGGAAGAGATCACGGAAATCCTCGGTGAATCACCTGCAATCCCCCGGCCGCGACCGGACGGAAAGCCCTGCGTGATTCTCGTTGCGGGCGTCAACGGCGTGGGAAAAACGACGTCGATCGCGAAACTGGCCCGCTTTTTGAAAGATCAGGGCCATTCCGTGATGCTTGCGGCTGCGGACACCTTTCGGGCAGCTGCAATCGAGCAATTGTCCGTCTGGGCAGAGCGGCTCGACGTCCCCATCGTGAAAACGCAATACGAAGGTGATCCGTCGGCAGTCTGTTTCGACGCTCATCAGAGCGCGATCGCCAACGGTACGGATTTCCTGATTTGCGATACCGCCGGACGGTTGCATACCCGCCACAATTTGATGGAGGAACTCAAAAAGATCGAGCGGACGCTCGGGAAGAACGACGAATCCGCTCCACATGAGCGGTGGATCGTGGTGGATGCGACGACGGGTTCCAACGCACTGAACCAGGCCAAAGAATTCCACAACGCCCTCGATTTGAACGGGCTGATCGTCACGAAACTGGACGGTTCCGGCAAAGGCGGCAGCGTCGTCGCCGTGCGGCACGAACTCGGCATCCCGACCCGATTTATCGGCACGGGCGAAGGCGAAACGGATTTGGCGGCGTTCGATTCGAAGGAATTTGTCGAGTCGATTTTGTGATTCAGAAATCGCGATCCGAGGCCGACTCCGCGGCGATTTTGTCGTCCCGCACGACACACCGGTCCAGTGCCACGCCTGCTTCCACCGTGGCATTTTCCCAGATGATCGACCGCGTGATTTTCGCTCCTGCTTTCACGACCACGCCGGCCCCGATCGAGGTTGCGGCATCGATTTCCGCCTCTTGATCAATCTGCGCGTCGGGATGGATTCGCGTTGCCTTTTCCACTTCGTATCGGGGAAAATCCGGCTGAGGCATCATCTCCGTCGACGCGTCCAGGTAGGTTTCTCGATTTCCGAGGTCATTCCACTGACCCTCGTCCACGATCACTCCACCGACGCGGTTTTCATCCCGCAGGCAGTTCAGGATCGGCGAAATGACCGATTCGATTTTCCCCGGCTCAATGAATCGCTCCACAAACTCCGACCGGACGAAATAAATACCCGTGAACTGAAATTTTTCGGTGGCGTCCGTCTTCAACTGGTTGCTGATGTCCGTCACCTGCCCGCTTTTTTGATCCAGTGCGACCTGCAGAGCGTGACCCTCTGACCGAAGAACCATCGTCACCAGGTTGTCCGATTCGAGATGGGCAGCCACTGCCGGAGCGAGAGGCAAATCGGTCAAAATGTCACCGTTGTAGACAGCGATGGAGCCGCTATCGGGTGTTTTTCTGGAAATCCAGTCGCGGATGTTGTCGATCCCCCCCGCCGTGTTGAGCAAAGTCGGTTCGTGGCGCAATTCCAGCGGACAATCCCGGTATTGCCCGTCCGGGAAAGTGGCCGGGTAGGCTTCCGGGGCGTGATGGGTGTTGACTATAAACGAGTTGGTCCCAAGATCGGCGATCAAGTGATCGAATGCATAGGTGAGCAGCGGTTTATTCCACAGGGAAATCATCGGTTTCGGGAGCGATTCGGTCAGCGGGCGAAGCCGTGTTCCGAGACCGGCGCCGAGGATGAAAGCGGGCAGGGGAGGGGCGGAAATCATCGATTCAGAGTCATGGGACAGGAGGTGTTACGAGTCAACAGGGTTCGTTCGTCGAACCAACCCTGTTGACTCGGATGGAATCCTTGATTTCCCGAGCGAAACAGGTGTATCTTCGCCGTTCTCACCCTGACATGTCTGTTCTCAGCCAACCAGATACCGCTTCGCCCTCCGCGTTTAAGCAGCTCAGTCCCAGCGATCTCTGGATTTTCCTGATCCGGTTTTTCACCGGGTATCCGATGATTCACTACCAGGCGTGGAAGCACGCGCGCACCGGTTGGGATTACATGTGGCAGAAAACGAATTGGACGGTGCACGACCAGATGGTGAACCTGGGGGCGTCTTCGCCCGGTCCGATGGCGGTGTTGTTGATTTTTTTCCTGCTGACGAGTTCTTTCGGAATCGTGATCGGTTTCCTGACCCGGATCAATTCGATTCTCCTTCTGGTCTGTCTCGGTGTCGTCCTGATTGCTCCTGTCGAACTGTCCACTACCCTGACTTCTCAAACCCTTCTGCTGTATCTCGGTCTCTGCCTGACATTGATCGTGGCTGGCGGTGGATTTTTCTCCCTGGACACGCTGTTGACCAGTCGCCGGCGGAAACGGAAAGACCGGGCTGCTCCCAGCCGGTTTGCGTAAGCCAAAATAATCCTTGCAAGGACTGCCCGTCGCCCCCTTTTTGCACGGGTTCTCTCCCCTGTGAATTCGCATTTTTCTGAACAACACTATGTCGTCTACCTTTTCTGAACTGGGCCTCTCCCAACCAGTGCTTCGAGCTGTCGAAAAAGCCGGTTACGAATCGCCCACCCCCGTGCAGGCGCAGGCCATCCCCGTCTGCCTGGAGGGACGCGATGTGATCGGTGCTTCCCAGACTGGCACAGGGAAAACCGCCGCCTTCGCCCTTCCAATCATTTCAAAAATGACGCCCGGTATCACGCCGCAGTGTCTCATTCTCGAACCCACCCGCGAGTTGGCTCAGCAGGTCGAAGAGCAGATGGAATTGTTCGCCTACTACCGACCAATGAATGTGGTTCTGCTGCACGGTGGAGTGGGATACGGAAAACAGAATGATGGGCTGACAAATAATCCGGACGTGGTGATCGCCACCCCCGGCCGTCTGCTGGATCACATGGAGCGCGGCACGCTGAAACTCGATCGGGTCGGCTTTCTCGTTCTCGATGAAGTCGACCGGATGCTCGACATGGGTTTCCTGCCGGATGTGAAAAAAATCATCGACCGGTGCCCGCAGAGCCGCCAGACCCTCTTTTTCTCCGCCACCATGCCCGGCGCGATTCAGACTTTGGCAAACTGGGCGCTGAAGGATCCCGTCGAAGTGGAAATCGGCCACCGGCGTTCTCCGGCCGAGACTGTGACTCACGCCTTTTATCCGGTCGCGATGGATCAGCGGGATGATCTGCTGGTCGCTCTTGTTGAGGAAACCCACTTTGACAGCCTCATGGTTTTCACCCGGACGAAAAAGGAGGCTGACTCCCTGTTGGTGAAAATCAAGGAACTCGAGGGAGCCCAGCCCGCGGCGCTTCACTCCGATATTCGCCAGTCCGACCGGACGAAAGCCCTGCAGGGATTCCGGGACGGGACCTTCAACGTTATTGTTGCCACCGATGTGGCGGCCCGCGGGCTCGATATCTCCGGCGTGACGCACGTGATCAATTACCGCGTCCCCGAAAACCCGGAAGACTACGTCCACCGGATCGGCCGGACAGGCCGGGCCCAGCAGGAGGGCGATGCCTTTACGATTTTGACCGGTGACGAGCTGGATTTTGCGAATGCGGTGGAGCATTTCATCGATCAAAAAATCGAGCGGAAGAAACTGGACGGATTTGAATACGTTTACACGGCGCTGCTCGATGATGACGCCAAGCCGCTGCGGAAAAAGCGTCCGCCACCGAAGCGCCGCCGCCGCTAAAATCAGAGAACCGGGTTGGTATGTTCAACCCGGATTTTGTGGTTCTTTCTCGCTTCATTAAGGAACTTGTTCCCCCGAAAAATCCGCCTACCGTCCCGCATGTCTCACCCCGTGTCGGCCCACGCTGGACTTACGATCGAGGGCCTTTGCGAGGGCTTCGACGTTCCGGATCACGTGCTGAAGTTCGAAGATGTCCCGGGTGGTGAGGTCGTTTTCGGACCGGGGAAACTCAGCGTGATCGGCGAAAAAGCATCCGGGCTGGGTGCGACGCGCGTGTTGCTGGTGACCGATCCCGGTCTCCGGAAAGCGGGGCACGAGGATCGCTGCCTCGGCTTTCTCCGTGACGCGGGTCTGGACGCCTTCGTGTTTGACGAAGTGCGGGAAAATCCGACGACCACCGATGTGGCACGCTGTGTCGAGGCCGCGCGCGGGCACAAGATTGATCTCATCGTGGGCCTCGGAGGCGGATCGTCGATGGATACGGCGAAGGGCGCGAATTTCATCCTGACCAACGGCGGGGAGATGAAGGATTACTGGGGTGTGAACAAGGCAGGTAAACCGATGCTGCCGATGATCGCCGTGCCGACGACGTCCGGCACGGGAAGTGAATGCCAGAGTTTTGCCCTGATTGCCGAGGCAAAAACCCACGCCAAAATGGCCTGCGGTGATAAGAAAGCAGCTGCGGCGGTCGCAATTCTCGATCCGGAACTGACTCTCACGCAACCGCGCTCGGTGACGGTTCATACCGGGATTGATGCCATTTCGCACGCCCTGGAAACAGCCGTTTGCAACAAGCGTAGTGCCGTTTCATTGGCCTACTCGAGGATTGCGTGGCTGCTGTTGAATGATGGATTCGAGAAAGTCTTGGCCGATCCGGACGACCTCGAAGCCCGGGCCCGGATGCAACTGGGAGCTGCCTTTGCCGGCACAGCGATCGAAAATTCCATGCTGGGTATTGCCCATTCCTGTGCAAATCCGCTGACGGCTCATTTTGGGACGGTGCATGGACAGGCGGTTGGCGTGATGCTACCGCACACGATCCGGTTCAACCGGCAGGATCCGGAAATTGCGGCCATTTATGAGGAATTTGGCGGCGCGGATCTGGATCACCGAATCGAAAACTTGCTCCGGCTTTCCGACATGAAAACTGAGATTGCCCCGTTCGGCGTGACCGATGAAATTATCCCGCAGCTGGCCGATGAAGCCGCGGAACAATGGACGGCACAATTCAATCCCGTCCCGGTTTCGGCTGACGACCTCGTCGGCGTGTTTCGAGGCGCGCTTTGAGAAAACGAACCAACAGGGTTGGTTCGACAAGCACACCCTGCTTGTTCATCTTTGCGCCATTTTTGATCGTCGCGTTTTGACTGAAAATCGGGTATCAACCCGACATGAAACGAACCATTTTCCCTGTTCTCCTCGCCGCCATTTCTGCAACCCAGGTTGCCACCGCTGCGGATGGATTTGAATGGAAGGACACCGAAGGAAAGCACGTCGATCTGCTGTTCAACGGCCGGCCGGTCGCCCGCTATCAATACGAGCGGATCAATGACGAGCGGCGGGAGGAAACTTACAAGCCGTTCCACCACGTTTATGACTGGGAGGGCGAGGATTTTATCACGAAAGGCCCGGGTGGACAGTACACCCACCACCGTGGGATTTATTACGGGTTTTCCAAGTGCAGCTACAAGACGGAAGACGGAAAAGAATTCAAGGGGCAGGACACGTGGCACTGCAGCAAAGCGCACCAGACCCACGAGAAGTTCATCCAGCAGACTGCCGACGAACAGCGGGCCGAGCAGACGGTGGAGATCGACTGGCACGGGAATGACGGCACCGTTTTCACGAAAGAAAAACGGACCCTGATTTTTTCCTTCCAGGGTGACGATTTGGTCGTCGATTTTCACTCGGTTCTGGTCCCCACCCAGCCCGAAGTCCGGGTGGACGGTGATCCGCAGCATGCCGGATTCCAGTTTCGGGCGTCGAATGAAGTCAGTGCCAGCACCAAAAAGGAGACGTATTACATTCGGCCAAAGTCCGGAAAAGCGGAAAAGGGCAAGACGATCAACTGGTCGGCCAAAACCGATAATGAGACGACTCGCGACTTGCCGTTCAAAGGTATGAGTGTGGTCGTGGGAGGTGAGCGCTATTCCATTGCTTATCTCGATTCACCGGGAAATCCCAAGCCGGCCCGGTATTCCGAGCGGGATTACGGACGGTTCGGTTCGTATTTCGCTACTGATGTCTCGAAAGATAAGCCGTTGGTGGTCAAATACCGGCTCGTGATGCGGAAAGGCGAGTTTGAGTTGTCCGAATTGGAGAAGCTGAGTGCGGACTTTGTGGCACACCAAAAGTGAGCAGCTGAAAAACGCCTTCTGCTGCCGTGCTGGCACGGAACTTGCGTCCTCCAAGGTGAACTCAGCTTCATCTATGGAGATTCTCGACAGCCGTCAATTGCGTGCATTTCAGGAAGTGGCCCACCAGGGCAGCTTCACGAGTGCTGCTGTCGAGCTGTCGCTGACTCAGTCAGCTGTCAGTCACTCCCTGAAAGCGCTGGAGGGCGATCTCGAAGTTCAGTTGATCCAGCGTGCTGGCAAGGACATTCAACTCACGGAAGCCGGGCAAATCCTGCTCGGACACGCTGAAAAAATCCTGCAACATATGAAGGAAGCACGGGAGGGAATCCGGGCTCTGGGCCTGTCGGAACAGGAGATTGAAACGAATGCTTCACGATGAAAAACTTTCATTCACTTACACTTGCGCAACGCGCCTGAATCTCGATCATCGCGGTGCTGTCAGGGATCCAATCCGGGCACGCTTTGATCAACACACAACAAAAACCAACAACAACCACGGGAAAATACACATATGAAAAAACAACTTCTTACCCTCGCTGCCGTCGCTGGTATGCTGACCTCACAGGTCGTGCAGGCTGGTGATCCGGTCGTGGACAAGATGCCGGTCGAAGAACCGCTTGGAGCTACCATCAGCACCGGATACATGACCAACTACATCTTCTACGGTGTGGATTTTGGTGAAGATGGTATCTGGACTGGTATTGATTACACGCTGAACATGCTTCCGATTCCGGTCGACGTCGGCGTTTGGTACATCAACCCCGTTTCCGGACCCGGAAATGACGACGAGCTTGACCTCTACGCAAGCGTAGCCGGTCCTTCCTTTGCCGGATTTGACACGTCTCTCGCTTTCACCGCATTCCTCTTCCCGGAATCTGGTGGTGGTGAAACTTACGAAGTCTCTCTCGGCGTCGGTCGCAGCCTCGGCATTGTCGATCTTGCTGCCAGCGCTCACTACGACTTCGAAATCGAAGGCTGGTATTTTGATGCCGGTGTCGAAAAAGCTCTTGGTCTTACCGACAACGTTGACCTCGTCGTCAGCGCCGGTATTTCCTACCAGAACGATTACTACTCCGCTGGCGGAGACTGGAATCACGTCTGGGTGCAGGCATCTTTCCCGATCGCTCTTCGCAGCAACGTGACTCTTGAGCCTTACGTGGCCGGTCTCTTCGCTCTCGACGCGATCGAAGACATTCAGGACGACATCGTCCACGGCGGTGTGAGCCTGAGCGTCTCCTTCTAATTTAGGTCAGAATTCTTTTTGAGTAGTTTTCGTTCATAAAGGATTCCCTATTGGTTGAGCCGCCCTCCGGAAACGGAGGGCGGTTTTTTTTGCCCGCAAGAACAAGTCAACGGGATTTGGTTTGGCGAACATGCCCGGTTGGTTCGCATCCGTTCGTACCGGGCCTTGATGCGGTGGGAAAACTCGTCAAGATTGGCCCCCTGATATGAGCGACATCGTCGAATTAAAATCCGTCTCGAAATGGTACGAATCCGATCCGGACCGGCGGGTTTTGGACGGAATTGACCTGTCGGTTTCCGAGGGAGAACGATTCGCGATTGTCGGACCCTCCGGCTGCGGAAAGAGCACGCTGCTGAACCTGCTTGGGACGCTGGACAGTCCGAGCGAGGGGGAAGTTTTGGTGGGGGGCGAAGCTCTTGCCGGGAAAACAGAAAAAGAAATCGCCGCAATTCGCAGCCGGCAAATCGGGTTCATATTTCAGCTGCACCACTTGCTGCCGCAATGCACGGCGCTGGAAAACGTGCTGGTTCCGACCTTGGCCCTGCCGGAAAAACCGGATCCTGAAGCAGCCACCGCCCGGGCAAAATCCCTGCTCGAAAAAGTCGGGTTGGGCGACAAGATCGACAGCAAACCGGGCCAGCTTTCCGGCGGCGAACGACAGCGCGTCGCTGTGGTGCGATCGCTGATCAATTCTCCGAAAATTCTCCTCGCTGACGAACCGACCGGCGCACTCGACGAGGAGAACGCAGGCCGACTGGTCGATTTACTCGTCGAACTGAATGAGAGTGAGAATCTTGCCCTCGTGATGGTGACTCACGATCTCGAACTCGCGGCGAAGCTCGGGGACGTGCGCTCGTTGAGCGGCGGAAACTTCAGCGCTGCTTTTTGAAAGAACCTCCGCTGCTCCGGATCAGTCGTTTCAAGGGCGTTTTCGCGTTGTGGCCAACGCTGCGGACGTAAAGTTTGACCGGCTCATTTTCCTCCATCTCCATTGCGGCCCTTTCCTGCAATTGCTTCAGCTCATCCAAGCCGCCGAATTCAGATTTTGCGATTTTTGGCGGAGCTTTCCCACCGTAGAGCAACTCCTCCAGCATCGCGAGGCCCTCATCGGTTTCCCCGTCGTTCAGATCACAAAACCAGAAGATGGCATCCACTTTTTCGTTCACGATCAAATCCTGCATTGCACCGATCACCGGTCCGGCGTTGTCGAGCCGACAGCCACCAGCTTCCCGGAACGCTGCGTCTTCAAACTCCTTTTTGATGTCCTTCCGCAATTCCTCCAGGTAGCTGGACATGGATCCGGATACGTCGAGGACTACACCCAGTTTTTCGGCTTTCACGGTCATCCCTTGGATTTTCTTCCCGACTCCCTTCATCGATCCAACTCCGGCTGAACCCATGCCGTTTCCGCGGCCATTGCCGAATCCATCGCCAAAATTTCCTTCACCCAGGCCAAGGGGAGATGCAGTTTGAACATTCACCTTCGGCATGGAAATCACAGCGACTGCATTTGCCTGGATGATGCGCGCGGCCGAGGAAGGTGAGGAGGAACTGGTCGCCTGCTTTGCGAGCTTTTGAGGCTCAATTTTTTTCATTCTCGGCTTCTCATCAGCCGACTTTGGTACGACCTTGGCCAGAATCTCGACCTCATCCTGTTGGGGAACAAAAACCGTTACAAGGGTGAGAATCAAAAGCATTCCACCACAAATACCAAGAGCGGTGAACAGAGAAATCAGTTTGCGCCTGGCGATTTGGTCATCACGAATCGTTTCTTCAGTCAGCAGCATCTTCCAGGGTTCACGGTTCCTTCCTGTCCCTAGAAAACACTGGTTATTGAAATTCGTCAAATCCGAACGATTCCTACCCGTCCCGATTCGCCATTCCAGTTCTTCTTTTTGGTTCTACTCTGCGGCGTATTTCTTGTAAAACCCGGCAACATCGGCGTCGTCCGGAGTGCCGTTGTGAATGTAGAGCCGGTGACGAAGCAAAAGCGGTTTGCCGACTTTGAGTGTGTAATCACCATCGCCTTTTTTCGCCCCGTTTCTCCCTTCAAAGTGTCCTTTGCCAAAGCGGTTGGCGGTGATCAGTCCATAAGTCCGGGCGTGCCAGTGAGTCGGGTGCCGCAGGTTGTCCGGATGATCGAACATGGCAATCCCCACGGTTTTTCCGCTGGGATCCGGCCCGAAGTAATCGGCCCATTCTGCCCGCTTTCCCCAGGACTCGGCGTTCTTGTCGCCGTTGCTGTTCAAAATCGTGCCTTTTCCTTCCTTCGTTTTCCGGTCCTCGACTTTCATGCTGCCGGCCACCCGAACGCCAAGGCCACCGTCTTTTTGGTCTTTGAAGGTACGATTCTCCCCAACAGCGTGGAGTTCGATGTCGTAGTCGAGCAGCATCTGGCCGTTCTTGAGTGGGGTGAAATGGAACCGTGTTTTGTCACGGATGACTGTCTCGCCGTCGCAAATCCAGTTGTGCCACAAGATCAATTCCCCGGTTTCGCCAGAGGTCATTTTTTCGACCTTATCCAACTCAATCGAAGTGGTGTGTCCGTTTTGCTTGGAATCCGGTGACCAGAAACTCATCCCATCCACGTCGCGGTGGGAAAATCGGATCGACCGGTGGTGAGGGTGATCATTCTGTTCGCCCGGCACACCCGCTTTCATCGGATAATGACGGGTGATGTTCTCGCCGTTCGGTCCGATCACCGGATATAGATACGGTGCGGCCCAGGCTTTCATCTGCCATTCCGTAAACAGTTTCCCGTCCACCTCGACCCGGAAACAGTCATCTTTTTGCGTGACTTTCACATCGGCCAGGGCCGGCGGGGCGAGGAGAAAAAAGATTGCGAGAAAGGAGGCGAGACCTGTTTTCATGAAGGCGATTGTAGGATTGTGAGGTTGGATTCCGATCCCAAAAACAGCGCATTCCCGCCAGAATTCAGAATTCTTGAACAGGGGCAAAAACCGGTCCACGATCAGGCGGAAATTGCACCGAATGTTCTACTCCGGAATTCAACTTCTTCTCGACCAGAGCCGTTATCCCGAAGCGGAGGCCGTCATTCGGGAAGAATTGAAGGAGGACATGGAAAACGAGGAACTGTTCTTCCTCCTCGCGCTTTCCCTGTATCACCAGGACAGGCCGAAAAAAGCGGAGGAAGCCGCGCGGGAGGCGATCCGGCTCAATCCGGAATTCGACATGGGATACTTCGCGCTGGCGATGATTCTGCTCGATCGCGACAATTACAAAGCCGCCCTCGCTGAAATCGAAAAAGCCATCGAACTGGATCCGTGGGACGCAAATTTTTTCGGTCTGCAGTCCCGGATTTTTGCGGAGTGGGGAAAATTCGAAAAATCGGTGGAGGCCGCCGAAAACGGGTTGGAGATCGACGCGGAAAACGAGGGCTGCCGGTTTTACCGTGGATTGGCCCTCAGCCGGCTCGGGCGACACGACGAAGCGGACGATGATGCGCTCGGATTGCTTTCAGGCGACCCGGACAGCGCCGAAAACCATTGCGCCCGCGGCTGGATCCTTGCCCAGGCCGGTCAGTTGCAGGAAGCCGAGCAACATTTCGCGGAAGCCCTGCGGATTTATCCGGACTCGGTGGATGCCAAATCCGGTCTCGCATTTGTTTTCAAACTCCGGAATCCGATGATCGGCTGGTTACTCCGGTTTGTTCTCTGGATGAGCCGGATGCCCGTTTGGAAAGCCTTTGGATTCGTGATCCTCGTCTCCTTCCTGGTCACCCGGCTGGCTTTTTCGGATCTGCCGTCGCCTCTTCCGGAGGTCGGGAAAGTCCTGCGGGCCCTGCTGCTCGGTGTTTTCATTCTCCTGATCATTCTCGATCTCCTGTTCAATTTTCTCATTTCCCGATCCAAAACCGCCCGGCACGCGCTTTCCAACGACGAATTGAAAGCGGTGCGGCTCTGCATTGTCCCGCTGATTTTGATCGCTTGGTTTTTCCTGACTTGGGCGATTTTCAAAGGGGCGAAAGAGTTGCCGTATCATGCTGTGGCCTGGGCAGCTGTGGCCCGCCTGACATACGAGGCATACGAAACCGGAAATGCCTGGGTCCGGCGCTGGATGGGAGCCCTGGCAATTTTCTGTGTGGTCGTGGCGATCTGGTTGATCGTGTCGTTTTACACCATCCTGCGTCCGGCGGTCGCAGCAAAGATTGAGGCGATGCAGGATCTCACCGTCGAAGGGGAGGAGCCGGGGGAAGCTGCGGTTGCCCAAATGCGCGAAACCTTCCTGTACATCCAGCGGCTCATTCGCTGGATCGTCGAAATTCCGACCCTGATTGTCTGGTTGCTCGCCGCATTCAGCGACGACGTGCGGGAGTTTTTCACCCGGCGTGCACCGGACGGTTCAGTGTGAAACAGCGAATCAAAAGGCGCAGAACGGCCGCGTGAGCCAACAGGGTTCGCTTGGCAAACAAACCCTGTTCGTTCGCAGGTTGGCCCGGTTTGCCGGATCAGCCTTTTTTGGCTTCTAACAGCTTGGCGATCACTTCCTCGATCTTCTCCTTGCCGTAGCTGTGGCCCTCGACGGTGGTGACGATTTTTCCGTCCGCCGATTTAGCAATGATTCCGTGAGACTCGAGGCCCGCGTCCTTGATTTCCTTGGCCGAATCGCCCTCGCCCACTTTCACAGTCTGAAAATTGATTTTTTCGCCGTGCTCTTTCTTGAGGTCATCAACTATGACCGTAATTTTCGAACAGAGGAATCATCCATCGAAATAGTAGTAGGACAGCGTGGCTTTTTTCTCGTCGGCGCTGGCGAAGCTGAAAGCCACCAGCATTGCGAGAACGGGAAGAATCGTTTTCCAGATTTTCATTGAGGGGACAGTGAAGGGGATCGGGCCGGGAAGCAACGCACGCGAAAGCGTCTCGCCGGGTTAATCGTTCAATTCAGCGAGCACATCGGGGTCGCGGACGTCCGCCCAGTCGCCGGCGAGTTCGACGGCTTTCACTTTCAGGCCGTCTTCGACCTGGTTCGCAATTGCGTCGGTCAGCTCGTATTCGCCGCGAGGGGAAAGTTCCAGCTTGGCGGTGTAATCGAAAATCACGGGGGAAAAGGCGTAAATTCCGGCATTGTAATACGGGCTGGTCGGCTGGTCCGGGCCCGGTTTTTCGATCAGGCCAGTGACAAAGCCGTCTTCGATAAACACGGCGCCGCCTTTGCGGACGTCTTCATCAATTTTCACAGACAGCTTCGAATCGACGCCCTCGTTTAATTCGACCAGCGGCGCGTAGGCTTCAGACGGCACGAGGATGTCGCCGTAGCTCAGCACAAAAGGATCCTCGCCCGCGAAATCTATGGCCAATTCGACCACTTTGCCGGTGCCGTCTTGAACGACCTGCTCGATGTAGCTGATCGCGCAGCCGAAATCCGATCCGTCGCCGAAGTGGTCAGTGATCACGTGTTTCTGATAGCCGACGACGATGAGAATTTCGGATACGCCGTTTTTCACGAGCCCCGTCACGATCGATTCGAGAATCGGGGTGCCCTTGACCGGGATCATCGGTTTGGGGACGTCGTCGGTCAGGTCTTTCATCCGCGTGCCGCGGCCGGCGGCGAGAATGCAGGCTTTGTGGATTTGGCTCATGTCAAAAAAGGGGGGGCTGGGTCAAAGTCGATTCACAAAATTCGCGATCCGCTCGAGGGCGATTTCCAGTTTTTCGTAAGAGGTCGCGTAGCAGGCGCGAACGCAGCCTTCGCCGGCTTCTCCAAAGGCATTGCCCGGCACGACCGCGACGTTTTCCTCCTCCAGCAACTTCCGGGCGAACTCGTCGCTGGTGAGCCCGAATTTGCGAATATCAGGAAACGCATAAAAAGCTCCGCCCGGAGCGAAACAGGGCACGCCCATTTTTTCAAAACGCCCAAGCAACAGGTTTCGGCGCTGGGCGTAGGCCCGTCGCATCGATTCCATTTCGGTCGCGCCGTTTTCGAGCGCCTCCAGGG
>JABDJT010000023.1 GCA_013003335.1 Verrucomicrobiales bacterium
GATTAAGAGTTACGAACTGGCCTACCGGATGCAGACGGCTGTGCCCGGCGTCATTAATTTCGAAACAGAATCGGAGGCGACGAAAAAGCTATACGGCCTCGATCACAAGACGACGAAGCCGTTCGGCGAACAGCTGCTGGCGGCGCGGCGATTTGTGGAGCGGGGTGTGCGATTCATCCAGATCATGCACGGTAGCGGAGCGGCCGGCGCATGGGATCAGCATTCGAAGTTGCGGGAAAAACACACCGAGCTCTCCGGGCAGGTTGACCGTCCGATTGCCGGGCTTTTGAAGGATTTGAAACAGCGCGGTTTGCTGGAGGACACGATCGTCGTCTTCGCCACTGAGTTCGGCCGGACGCCAGGAACGCAAGGGTCGGATGGTCGCGACCACCACCCTTTCGGGTTCAGCGTGTGGATGGCCGGCGGCGGAATCCGCGGTGGCACGGTGCACGGTTCCACCGACGAAATCGGTTTTCACGCGGCGGAAAATCCGCAGTATGTCAGCGACGTGCACGCGACGATTCTGCATCAGTTAGGATTAGATCATCACTCGCTGGAAGTGCCGGGGCACAAGCGCCTCGATCTGGAAAAAGGGAAAGTTATTCGGGAGATCCTGGCGTGAAACACCTGTTTTTCATCACGGGCGCACTCCTGCCTGGCCTGATTTTTTCGGCTCCCGTCGACTTCGAAAAATCGATCGAGCCGATCCTGAAAGAGCGTTGCCTCGAATGCCACGGCCCCGAAAAGCAGAAGGGACAGTTTCGCGTCGACCAACGATGGGCTTTGCTGAAGGGTGGTGATTCCGGCGAAGCAGCAGTGATCCCCGGCACCCCGGCAGAAAGTTTTCTGGTAAAGTTAGTGTCTCATCAGGAACCGGACTTGGAAATGCCGCCGAAGGGTGATCCACTGTTGGCCGGCGAGATCGATTTAATCCGGCAATGGATTCTGGAGGGAGCGAAGACGCCGGAAAGACTTGGCCCAGATCAGGAAAAAATCGAGCTTACACACTGGTCTTTCGTTCCGCCGAAGAAGGCCGGAGCTGCGATCGATGAATTTATTGTTGGGAAGCTAGCCACGAAAAATCTGGCATTGTCTCGGGAAGCCGATCGCCGAACGAAAATCCGGCGGCTTTTTCTCGTGATGCACGGATTGCCGCCCTCGCCGGAGCGGGTGGAAAAATTCGTCAACGATCAAGGGGAGAACGCGTGGCAACACCTCATCGACGAGGTCCTCGCGAGTCCGCGATATGGCGAGCGTTGGGCGACGCACTGGCTCGACGTCGTTCGCTACGGCGACACGAACGGCTTTGAGACAAACCGGGAGCGGCCCCACGCCTGGCATTACCGGGACTGGGTCATCGATTCGCTCAACAGGGACAAACCATTCGATCAATTCGCCCGCGAGCAGATCGCCGGCGATGCGCTGGGCGCGGATGTGGGCACCGGATTTCTCGTCGCGGGTCCCTACGACAACGTGAAGGGCCAGGACCCGAAGCTCGGTCTGATGCAGCGAATGAACGAGCTGGACGACATGATCAACACGACCGGAACGGCATTTTTGGGGTTAACGTTAGGATGTGCCCGCTGCCACAATCACAAGTTCGATCCCGTTTCACAAACCGATTATTATTCGCTGCAGGCGATCTTCGCAGGGGTGAATCACGCCGACCGAAACCTCCCTCTTCCGAAGGAGAAGCAGGCGACGATCGCCCGCCTCGACGCCGAAATTGCCGGGTTGCGGCAACAACTCGCGCCCTTTGTACGGAAGTCAGGCATGGCGATTGTTGCGATCGATGATTCCCGGGCCGACCACCTCGTCAAACCAAGCGGAACGGGCAAGAATCCGGCCGGTGAGAAGCCAGGATTCGCCAACGATCGGGGTTCCGAGAAGCGTTCTCCCAATGTGAGCGGCGGCGAATACACCTGGTGGGAAAACAAGCCGGGCAAGGAGGTCGCCGCCTGGAGGCCCCATCTCGAGGGGCGATACCGGGTGTGGCTCTCCTGGGGAGCCGGACACCAGACCCACACGAAGGATGCGGTTTACTGGATCCAGACGCCCAAACGCAAGCGGACCCTGGTGGCCCGGGTGAACCAGCAATTGCTGGCGGACGGATCCGGCGACGTGTCGAACCAATCGCTCTGGAGCGGCTTCCGCGACGGGGGCGTATATGACTTCCAGAAGGGAGACTCCATCGTCCTGGTCGGCGGGCAGATTGGCACGGCCATCACTGCGGACATCGTGCTGTTCGAGCCGGTTTCCGCCGAGGAGGCAGGAAAGGCGGAGAATCCTCAGCCCGCGATCCGAGAGCCGGTCAACGCGGCACACAACCGGGAATACCTGGCTTCGACCCCGGCGAAGTTCGTCCGCTTCACCATCGACTCGAGCAGTTCGGCTCAGCCGTGCATCGACGAACTGGAAATCTTCTCGGGCCAGGAGAATATCGCCCTGGCGGAACGCGGCGCCAAGGTGTCGTCCTCGGGAGACTTCCGGCACGCGCTCCACAAGCTCGAGCACATCAACGACGGAAAGTACGGCAATGCACACAGCTGGATCGCGGCGAAATCGACCGGGTGGGTTCAGATTGAATTGGCCCACCTCGTCGAGATCGACCGGATCGAGTGGGCCCGGGATCGGGAGAAACGATACACCGATCGCGTCCCGGTGAAGTACCGGATCGAGGTGGCTGAAACGGCAGGCGACTGGCGACTCGTGGCGAGTTCGGATGACCGCCTGTCATTTGGCACAGGAAAGAAGGAAGGCGCGACCCGATATGATTTCGCCTCCCATCCACCGGAGGAGGCCGAACGGGGACGCCGCTACCTGGCCCGGATCGAGGCCGCCCTGAAACAGAGGGAAGAGGCCGCGAAGCCGCAAAAAATCTACGCGGGGACATTCAAACAACCCGGTCCGACGCACCGATTGTATCGGGGGGAACCGGACGCGAAGCGCGAAGAAGTCGGGCCGAACGCAATCACCGCCTTTGTTTCGCTCGATTTGGAAAAATCTGCACCCGAGCAGAAACGCCGCCTCGCGCTGGCGGATTGGATCGCTGATCCGGCGAATCCACTGACAGCACGGGTGATCGCGAACCGGATCTGGCAGTTCCATTTTGGGACCGGTCTTGTCGATACGCCGGGCGATTTCGGAAAAAACGGTACACCGCCGTCACATCCGGAGCTGCTCGATTTTCTCGCGCTCGAGTTGATGGAGAACGGCTGGTCGCTCAAAAAATTGCATCGCAAAATTCTTCATTCGAAAACCTGGCAGCAGGACAGTCGCCCTGACCAAACGGCCGTTCAGGTCGACGCCGGAACGCGTCTGCTCTGGCGTTTCCCTCCACGCCGACTCGAAGCCGAAGCGATTCGTGATTCGATTCTGGCTGTGTCAGGGTCGCTCGATCTGGACAAGCCCGGCGGCCCCGGATTCTCGCCGTTTGAGGTCGAAATGGAGAACGTGCGGCATTATCACCCGAAGAAAAATTACGGGCCTGAAGACTGGCGGCGTATGGTTTACATGCAGCGCGTCCGGCAGGAACGCGACTCTGTTTTCGGGGCGTTCGATTGTCCCGACGCTACCCAGGCCGTCGGTGCCCGAAGCCGGTCGACCACGCCGCTGCAGGCGTTGAATCTTTTAAACAGCCGGTTTGTAAATCAGCAGGCGGAGATTTTTGAAAAGCGATTGGAGGCGACTGAAGATCGTGCAAAGCAGATCGATTCCGCGTTTCGGCTTTGCTTTGGCCGCCCGGCAGCCCCGGACGAAATCTCGAGCGCCTCCGATTTTATCGACAGCGAGGGCCTGATCCAATTCACCCGCGCGATGCTGAACACGAACGAATTTATTTTTATTCACTGAGCACGAACCAACAGGGTCTGTCCTATGAACACACCCTGTTGGTTCGTTTTTTTTCAAACATGAACCCGCTTCTCAACCGACGCCATTTTCTTGACCACACAGCCCGCGGGCTGGGCGGGATCGCGTTGGCGAGTTTGCTGAATCGCGACGGATTACTCGCCAGCGAGAGCGGACCGATCCGGCCGGAGATTGATGCGGGGCGGCCGTTTGCGCCGCGGAAAGCGCACCAGCAGGCAGCAGCAAAAAAAGTGCTCGTCATTTTCTGCTCGGGTGCAGCGAGCCAGATCGACACGTTTGATTACAAGCCGGAACTGATCAAACGCCACGGCCAGGCGATGCCCGGTGCGGAGGGCTTGAAAACATTCCAGGGCGAGCAGGGAAATCTGACGAAGAGCCCGTGGGAATTTCAGCCTTACGGAGAGTGTGGGAAAATGGTGTCAGACCTCGTGCCGCACCTTGGCGAGATGGTCGACGACATGTGTTTTATCCATTCGCTCACAGGGAAAACGAACACCCACGGACCGGGCGAGAATTTTATGTCGACCGGTTACACGCTCGACGGATTTCCCAGCATGGGCGCCTGGGTGACGTGGGCACTCGGCTCGGAAAACGACAATCTGCCGGCTTACGTCGCGATCCCCGATCCGCGCGGCACACCGCAATCGAGCGTGAACAACTGGGGACCGGGATTTTTGCCAGCGGCGTTCCAGGGAACCGATTTCAACGCAACGAATCCGTTGCGGAATCTCGATCGGCCAACCGGAGTCGATGCGAAAACCGATGCCGCCACGCGGGACTTCCTGAAGCGGCTGAACGAAAAACATCTCGAGCGATTCCCCGGTGACAGCGAGCTTTCGGCGCGGATTTCCAGCTACGAACTGGCGGCGAAAATGCAACTCAGCGTGCCCGAGGTGAGCGATCTTTCGACCGAGCCGAAATCGATTTTGAAGGAATACGGTGCGGATGATCCGGCGAACGAATTGAAGGCGTCCTTCGCGAAAAACTGCATCCTCGCCCGTCGGCTGCTGGAGAAAGGTGTGCGGTTCGTGCAGCTTTTCAACGGCGCTTACCAAACCGGCGGCGAAGGCGTCAGCAACTGGGACGGCCACAAGAAAATCGAGGAACAATACAGCAAGCACGGTCCGGTGCTTGATCAGCCTTGTGCCGCGCTGCTCAGCGACATGAAACGGCGTGGTCTGCTCGAAGACACGCTGGTGGTCTGGTGCACCGAATTTGGCCGGATGCCCACTTTTCAGAAAGGCGCCAGCGGCCGCGATCACAACCCGGAAGGCTTCACCGCCTGGCTCGCCGGGGCCGGGGTGAAAGCGCCGTTCACCTTCGGAGCGACCGATGAGTTCAGCTACAAGGCCGCAGAAAACATCGTCACGGTCTACGATTTCCACGCCACGATTCTGCACCTGTTAGGGTTGAATCACGAGCGACTGACCTATTATCACAACGGGTTCGAGCGTCGCCTGACTGATGTGCATGGGCATGTGATCCGCGATATTTTGGCGTGAAACTGATCAGAGTGGCCCGGTCTACTGTGCTGACTGAACCGGTCCGTTTTTCAAAAAAGCGAAAAAGCAGGGAGGCTCGGAAGGTAACTTTCAGAGTTTTCGTAAAACCCGGAATGGAGGTCGATGGGAAAAATGCGCGCAACGTCCTTACCCACTGTTTCTTCCGCTGTTCAATCACAACTTATGCACAAGTTATGCACAACCCGCTAACAATCAATCATTTATATCATTTTTCATTTGACGCAACTCCGAAGTTCTGGTTGAATCACGCTAGTTCTTTGACAGAACCAAGGGCAGTTGACCGGTCTTCGGACCTTGAGACTGTCCCGGAAAGTTGAGCAGTCTGACGCTGCTCAACGCCTTTGGAATGGATAGAGATGGGCCTGTTTGTGAAAGCCCGGTCACCAATTCCTGAATCGGAGGATGTTCCGGCTGGTTGTGGTTTTTGGAAACCGAATCGCCTGATCAGTCGAACCCGGAAGCGATTTTCGAATTCCGAGCCGAACTTCAAGGAAACCCGAAAGCAGAAACGGTTATTGTTCAGAAATGGATAACCACCGGGACCGCCGGAGGATTTTCGGAAAGCGAAGCGGAGAAAGAAGAGATTCGTGGAAACGGCTGGATTGAGAGAGTGTATTTGGCAAAAAAAGGCGCGATCAGCTTTCAGAACTCCTCGCATCGAAGCAGAAAGGCCAGGTGGAAACAGACGACGCATACCGGAACGATTTTCAGTCCTCCGGGATTTTTGAAGGTGGTGGATGATCGATTCGAAAACCGGATTTTTTCCGGATTTCGGTCGGGAAACGCCACTGGAGACGCCCTGAAGGATGAACCGCTCGACCGAGGATTTGCGAGTGAAGAATGTCCACCGGATTTGAGTGCAGCGGGATGCCGAGCCAATGTTTTCCTTCGGGAGATCACTGGTTCAAAACCCGCCGCCGGATAATCCGTGATGGGTTTTCGAAGCAAGCATATGCTGAAATCGATCGATTCAGAAAACACGCTCTGATTGCGTAACCGCCCTCTTGAACACCAGGTCATTTTGCGACATTCGGTTGAACGACATTCACCGAATCGAAAGGAGTCAAAATCGGAAGTGCTTTTTCGGAAGCGCCAAGATTGAAAATTCCCGTCGATTCCGTCCGAAACCGGAAACGCATTCGTCTCAGACGACGATCCGCCAAATTGCAGCCGAAAGGCCGTGGTGGAAGCGGTAAAATCAAACTGAGACAACTGAACTTCTCGAAACACGAAGTCCAACCCGGTTCTTGTCGACTGGCCTTGTGCCGGTTTGTGAGCGTCGAGTTTTTCCGTCGTTGCTGAAGTTTCGGTTTACGGATGACCTGTCCTGCCAGAGGTAAGATCGCCGTTTCAAACCGTGTATTCTCCGAACGAAAGGGACGACCGCGAACTGAAGAGAACCGGGAAACCGGGAGGATTCAGGTCAAGGACGAACCGGACGAACGGGTCAAAGAAAACGCAAACTGATAGCGGTGGGCAGACTTGAAGCACCTGTTCCATCGGGTTTTTGTTCCATCGAAAACCGGAAATTGCTTCACCCGGACTTTGAGGAATTGAAAGCAGCGATCACCCCGTAAAGCACGCCCGTGCGGAACGCAGACGGGACCAAAAACGTCGTGCGCGGCTTCGGCCCGCCCCTGGATTGGTCCAATTTTCGTCACCCCGCCATCAACCGGCTTGTTTTACCTGTCAGCCGTTTTGGTCAGATCAACTGGTCTACCAGCCGAAGCGAGGACAGATGATCAGTGATGTGCCCCGGCACCAACCGAAATTCTGCCCCCTGCTTCGGCACAGGCGGCCCGCCTGCTGACCGGAACACCCTCAACTTGGGAGAGGTAGCTTTCCTCCCCCGATGCGAGAACTGAATTCGATCGGGATCCCCCGGCGATGACAACCAAGCGAAAACCCTTCGGATTCATGCCCGGAGGGTTTTTGTTTGTACCCGACCCAAAAAACCGAGACGCGATTAATCCGGCATCGGCGGGGGTTCCTTGTTCCACTGCACGCAATCTTCGTATTTCACCAGGCTGCCGCCGAAAATGTCCAGCGCACTCCCGATCGTCAAATCAACAAGCCCGCCACTCAGATCGTGAACCAATCGTAAATCATCGAGCGATCGCGCTCCGCCAGCGTAGGTGACCGGCTTTTTTCCCCAGCTCCCCAACAATTTCACTAAATCCTCATCAATCCCGCCGCACTTTCCTTCGACATCCGCGGCGTGGATCAGGAATTCTGCACAAGACCCGCTCAACTGATCGAGCGTTTCGTGCGTCACGAATAAATCCGTCGCCGTCTGCCACTTATTCATCGCCACGACCCACCGCCCGTTCTCCGTTTTCCGACAGGAAAGATCAATGACCAGTTGCATCCAGCCGACTTCTCCCAGCAGGGTCTCCAGGTTTTCTTCCTGGAAATGTCCGTCCTGATTGAACAGGAACGAAGTGGCAATCACGTGCGTCGCCCCGGCATTCAGCCAGTCCGCGGCATTCTCCGGCCGGATCCCGCCCCCGATTTGGAGACCGTCGGGATAGGCCGCAAGCCCTTCGCGCGCCGCTTCGTCATTTCCCGGACCGAGCTTGATCACGTGGCCGCCACGCACGTTGTCCCGGGCATACAATCCGGCAAAATAAGCCGGTGATTCGTCGGCTACAAAATTTTCGCGCACGCCGTCCCCGTCCGGCGAATTCAGCGTCCCGCCGACAATTTGCTTCACTTTTCCATCGTGCAGATCGATGCAGGGACGGAATTTGGTTTTCGGTTTGGCCATCGGGATGAAAAACGAGTGAACAGGGTATTTTGTATCCGGCAAGTGTTCCTCAAGCCCTTCAAATCGCAGAAACAGAGGTCAGTGTGGAAAAAGCTTTCTTCGATGCGATCGGATAGGGTTGGATCTCCAATCCAACCCTGTTCACTCGTTTTCGCCAATGATTTCGTCGAGCCGGTCGCGAAACATCTGAAGACGATTGTAATCAATGCCGGCCGGCCGGTTTTCTAAAAGCCAGTCCAGATCTTCCTCGGCTCCAGTCCGGTTTTTCATCTGGATCCGAATCAGGCTGCGCTGAAACCGTTCCTGTGCGGAATCGGGCGCGATCGCCAAAACCAGGTCGAGATACTGCGTCGCGCCTTCCGGATTCCGGCCATTATCGATCTCGAGGCCAATCAGGTTCCGTAACATGCGAATCACAATCTCGACTTCGCCGGCAGGTTCGAAATGATCGTCGGTCGCGTAAACCCCGGAAGTCGACCAGGCGATTTTTTCCGCTTCCTCGCGATCGATGATTTTTCCGCTTTCGAACACGTCGACGAGTTCCTTCAACTCATCCTGCTTTTCCCCGGCGAATCGCCCGACGAGAAAATGACCGGGTAACGGCACACCTTTGACTCCTTTGATTTCCAGTCGGCGGGCCAGTTCCATGAAAACGACGCTCAGCGTGATCGGCAGCCCCTCGCGGTCGTCGAGAACGCTGTTCACGTAACTGTTCGCGTGGTGGTAATACTCGCTCCGACTGCCGTGAAATCCATTTTCCTCGAACAGGAAATAGCGGAGGGACTCCAGGCGTTCGGTGTCGGTTTTCTTTTCGCCCATGAACTCGCGGGCGTCATTTTCGAGCCGATCAAACCGGTTACGATAGTGCGGCAAATCCAATTCCGGATTGTCGATCCACGCGATTTGCAGGCCGGCTTCGAACAAATCGATCTCCTCTTTCTCCAGAAGTTTGGAGAGATTTTTCGCCACCCGGCCAGTGTGCAAATCGACGCCCAACTTCCGCAGTTCCGCTGCCTGAGCTTCGAGTTGTTTTGCTTTTTTCTCCAGCAATGCCCGACTCGTATCGGTCTCGGCGCCCAGCTGGTCGACCAGCTTCTGATCCTGTTTTTCCGCTGCGGCAAGTGCGTCGATCGCATCGCCGAGTTTCGTCATCAGCTCTTCGTCAATCGTTGCCACGGTCAGATCTTTGCCGATTTTGAAACCGCGAAATCCCGCTTCGGTCTGGCGAAATTTGCACAGCCCGACTTTGCCTCCAGCACCGAGACCGCCGTCGTCTTTCACTTTCAGCACCTTTTTCCCATTCACAAAACCGGTGATCTCGTCGCCGTCTACGCGGACCCGAAGGCGATTCCACGTTCCAATCTTGTAGGCCTCAGAATCGAGTGTTTCCAGGATCGTCCAACTGTTCACATCCGGCCCCTCGAATCGGGTCAGGCGGATCTGCCCGTTCGTCGGGTAAAAACCGTAATGCACATCGCCGCCGTCCGACGAAAACATCAGGCCGGCCGCTCCGGCTTCATTGTCGAGCTTCACCCGAACCGCCAGATCGAATTTGTCTTTAGGCACATCGATTTCAGATACGCAAATCGAACGCCCACCGAACCCGGACCCGAATCCGTTTACCTGGATCGTCCCGCCGTTTTGCGTCCACGTTGCGCCCATTTTCGGTGTCCAGTCCCGGGGATCAAGCGAGCCGATCGTCTTCCAGCGATTCATCGGCGTAGAATTCGGCTTTTTTAAGAGCGGCTCCAAATCACTGCTTCGAACGGCGAATCCGAGGTTTCGCGTCCGCATGTGTTTCAGCGTGACAATCCCGATCGCCTCACCTTCCAGATTCACAATTGGCCCACCGGAGTTTCCCTGCTCGATCGGCATCGCAATCTGGATCATCGGGTAATCCGGGGTGTCTTCCGCATCGCCGAGAAAATCTTCATCCAGCTCCCGAATGGCCGAGACAACACCTGACACCACGCTGAATTTCAGCCCGCGCGGAGAGCCGAAACCGAGAATCAACTGGCCCTGCGTCACCGTTTCCGAGTCACCGATTTTCATCGGCTTCAAATCGAGTCCCTTCGGATCGACCTTCACAACTGCCAGGTCGTAGTGCCGGTCCCAGGCGTGCACGGCCTTGACCTCGCGGCTTTCCCCATCGGAAAATTCGACTCTCACCGAGCGACCTTCGCCAATGACGTGCAAATTCGTCGCGATCAAGCCGTCCTTTGAAATGACAAAACCGGAACCTGTTCCGCGATCGTCGCCGTCCCTCCCGATTTGCACGATCGAGACCAGCGACGGCTTCAACTTTTTCGTCAGCTCCGCAATTTTCCCGGGAGGAATGAACCTCGCGCCTTCGACTTCGCCGGATTCGGCGTCTTTGAACGGATCTGGCGGCAGATTCGTTTTCGGCCCTTTCTCATCCTGCCCGAATAGCCAAGCGCTCCCCGCGACCCACCCCAGGGCCAGTGCCAGAATTGAGATCGATTTATTCTTTGCCACGGCGGACTTTAGATCAAAATGCAGCCGAATGAAAACGATTGGCACCACCATCTTTGCGTCTCTGCTTTTTGTAACAGCCACCACCGCCCCCGCCGAATGGAAACGCCATACGATCGACGCATCCGACAAGGAATCGGGGAAACTCGGTGCTGACGGCGTCCGGCTCGCCGATGCAAACGGCGACGGTCTCATGGATGTCGTGACCGGCTGGGAAAACGGCGACGCCATTCGGTTTTGTCTGAATCCCGGCCCCGCCAATGCAAAAGAGGTCTGGCCCGGCGTCACGGTTGGGAGAATTCCCGGGGCCGAAGACGCCGTCTTCGCCGATCTCGACGGCGACGGCGCACTCGACGTTGTTTCCTGCTGCGAAGGAAAAACGAAGGCCATTTTTTTCCACTGGGCACCCGCGGAAAAAGACCGATATCTCGACGCCGAAGCATGGAAAATGGAGGAACTTCCCGCCGGTAAAAAAGCCGACCAGGCCTGGATGTATTGCCTGCCCTTTGACGTGAACAGGGACGGTGCGCTCGACTTGATCGTCGGCTCAAAAAATGCGGGCGGGACGATGAGCTGGCTGAAAAATCCCGGCAATGATTCGGCCCGCGATCTCACAAAGTGGAAGCTGACGAAAATTTGTGGCGCGACCTGGATTATGTCCATTCGCGAAACCGACCTCGATGGAGACAAAAATCCCGACATTGTTTTCTCGGACCGGAAAAGCGGGAAAAGCGGCGTGTTCTGGCTGAAAACGAAAGCCAAAGCACCATACTTCGAGCCGAAGATCCTGCTCGGTTGCGAAGGGCAAGAAGTCCTGTTTCTCGACATCGCCGATATCAATGCAGACGACAGGCTCGACATCGCTGTCGCGATTCGGAAAGACAAGATTGGCTACCTCGTTCAGCCCGAGACCAATCCCGAATCCGGGAACTGGCCGCCGCAATCTCAAACCGGCGGCATCCCACAGGACCGATTCGGGGGAGCCAAAGCCGTCCGCATCGCCGATCTTAATTTCGATGGCAATCTCGACGTCGCTTTTACCTGCGAAGGCGCCAACGGCGATTTGTCCGGCTGCGGTTTCGTGAGTTTATACACCGGCCCACTCGCGGGTGAATTGGCAGTCCACGACATCGGCGGTCCCGAGGGCGTCAAATTCGACCGCATCGAACTGATCGATCTCGACAACGACGGCGACCTCGACCTGATGAGCTGTGAGGAACGCGATCAGCTCGGGGTTTTCTGGTACGAAAATCCGGCGAAGTGATTCCCGGAAAAACGAACACTGTTTATTCGTTTTCCCTGTCTTCATCGTTTTCTTTCAATCCGCGAATCAGTTTCCGGATATCCCGTGCACCGAGGATCGTGACCAACACAGCCATCACGGCAAAGATGCCAAGCACGCCGAACAGAAAAATTTGCCAGAACAATTGCCAGGTCATGAGGCTGTCCTTTCTGTGTCGGGTTTCAACAGGGAGCCGAGAACGGTCAGCGCGATCGCTATGCCAACGGTGATCAGGCCGATCTGGGCCTCTGTCAGGATCTGAACCGCATCATCTTTCGGTCCGGATTTCAACCCGACAGCCCGCTGAAGTGGATCGAGGCCGAAAAGCATCAGCAAGCCCGAACAGAGCCCCAGTGTCGCGCCCAGCGAACTGGTTCGTTTCCAGTAAATTCCGAGAAAGAGCACGACAAAAGCGCCGGTGAAATAGATCCCGCCCGTCACGCCCATGTAGTCCCAAATATCCTGCGAGCCTTTGTAAAAAATGCCCCAGTAGAGAACGTACCCGCCCATCAGGACGATCAGGATTCGGGTCAGCCGGACGCGGGATTTGGTCGAAAACGGTTTCCGTTTCAGCGGCGCTACGATGTCCTGAGTGATCACCGAACTCCACGTCAGGAAATAGGAATCGTGGGTCGACATGAAGGCGGCAATCATGCCCGCAACGAGGATGCCGAGCAGGACCGGCGGCACGATTCGGCCGAGAAAAACCGGCATGGCGTAGAGATTTTCGAGTGGAGCCTGCTCCCCTTCCGGCGCAAAAAACAGGGCTTTCAAATCTTCACCTGCCGGTGTCGCGGTGATGAAAACCAGCGCACAAATTCCCCAGAAATACGGCAGGAGGAAACGGACCGTGAACGAAACGGAAGACCACGAATATTGAATTCGAACCGCGCGCTCACTCTCCATTGCGAGGGCCCGGGCCACCGCCGTGGGCCAAACTGCGCAGCCGACAAAGCCGGCGAGGATGATCTGCCAGAAAATATAGCTCCACCCGAATCCGGATCCTTCGACCGTTGGATCAAACCCGGCCGCGCCCAGTTGCGTCGTCACTCCATCGACGATGGTTTCCCAACCGAGGTGGGAGATTGCGAGACAACTCGCGAGGAGCATACCAAACGAAAGAACGACAAACTGGACGTAGTCGGTCAATACGACGGAAATCATGCCGCCGAGCGTTGTGTAGGCCAAAACCAGCACCAGCAATCCCACCATCACCCAGTTCAGGGCCGCACTTTCACTCGCGATGCCGGTCACACCGACGATGAACTGCGACCCGATTTTCAGGAACAGGCCCATATTCAAAACGCCGGCCAGGACCAATAAAATTCCGCCAAGCACCCTGACCGGTTTGCTGAATCGCTTCTCGTAAAATTCCGGAATCGTCAGCACGCGCATCCGGCGAAGCGGACCCACGATAAAACCCGTCAGCCCCACGAAAAGCGTCACCACACCGGCAATCAGGGCCATGTGAAAGGCTGCGAATCCACCCGTGAACCCCTTCTGGGCCGAATACATCACGGTGATCAAGCCCAACTCTGTGCCCGTCATCGTTGCGATCCCCAGCCATGGCCCGACCTTCCGGCCGGCACCGATGTAGTTGGTCATCGAACCGGCATACCGCTTCACCATCAGACCAATCGCCAGTGAAAACAGCAGGTAAACCACCACGATGACGAGATCGATCGTCCCGAAATTGGTTTGGCTGAGGGCTTCTTTGGCTGCTTCCGTCACGGACAATCTGTTCTAGGGAATTTTCCCCCGAATTGCAATCCGTCGATCTTCAACTCTTTATCAGGCAGAAAACCGATCCAACAGATTCGGAGCGAAGCGGAGAAAGACGGAACAAAGTGTAGTCAATTTGTTCGCCAAACCAACCCTGTTGGTTCGTTGAACCGTTCACGCGAAATTTTCCGGGTACAAACTGCGAACGCCTTCCTCGCTGGCCTCGCAGATCCCCCGCTCGGTGATCAGTTTCGAAACAAGCCGCGCAGGCGTCACATCAAAGGCGAAATTGGCGGCAGGGCTCGTTTCGGGCGAGATGCGGATCTCAATTTCATCGTCTCCGTTTTCCGGCACCCCGCTCATGACTGTCACTTCTTCGCCACCGCGCTGCTCAATCGGGATTTCGCGGACGCCGTCCCGAATTTGCCAGTCAAAGGTCGAGGATGGCAGCGCAACACAAAATGGGATCCCGTTGTCTTTCGCTGCGAGAGCCTTCAGGTAGGTGCCGATCTTGTTCGCCACGTCGCCGGTGAAAGTAGTGCGATCGGTCCCGGTGATTACGAGATCGACGAGGCCGTTTTGCATCAGGTGCCCGCCGACATTATCAGCCACGACCGTGTGCGGAACGCCGTGCTGGCCGAGTTCCCACGCCGTGAGCCGTGCGCCCTGGTTGCGCGGGCGGGTTTCATCCACCCAGACATGAATTGGAATTCCGGCATCGTGGGCGGCGTACATCGGAGCAGTCGCGGAGCCGTAATCTACGAACGCGAGCCAGCCGGCGTTGCAATGCGTGAGCAGGTTGACCACCGCATCCCCTCCCCCTTTCTTTTCGTGAATTTCCCGAATCAAGTCGAGACCGTGTTCACCAATCCGGCGGCAGAAATCAGCATCTTCATCCGCCACATCGATTGCGGTTTGGCGGGCGGCTGCGATCTTGGACTCGGTGGAATTCTCCGCCGCCAATTCCCCGAGGGAACGCTCTACTGCCCAGCGAAGATTTACGGCGGTCGGGCGCTGTTCACAGAGAAAATCGGCCCGCTTCTGAATAGAAGCCTCGAAATCCTCTTCGGCCGCTGACTCAATCGCGGCAAGATACATCCCGGCAGCAGCGGTCGCCCCGATCAGGCCTGCTCCCCGCACATACATTTCCACGATCGCCCGCGCGGCGTCTTCGGTCGTCCGGAGGTCGGCAATTTCAAACCGAAACGGCAACTTCCGCTGATCAATGATTCGGACGAGGCCCGGCTCGTCGTCGGCAAGCCAAATGGTGCGATACGGTTTTCCGTCGACCAGCATGTTTTTTAGAAACCGGAAAATTGCGAATCAATGCCGGCGCGCTCGGAATCGCGGAGCGCCTTGACCTGCCCATCGAGGAAGCCGACAACGCGCTTACCCATACGGGTATTCGGCGAAAGAATCACCGGGTCCGATAGTCCGGCCTTTTCGATGTTCAGCCCAGTTCGATAGAGGAAATCGGCCATTGATCCATCCGGAGACTCCACCTTCAAAAGAGCAGGGTCATCCAGGTAATCGGGGACGAGCGTCTGCAGGTCTGGCGGCAGGTTTCCATCGTTATCCCCGGCGTAGTGATGCGATGCCAGAATAATCTGGCGGGCTTGATTCATCTCCACTGTGAGCTTTGCGTTCTCCGAAATGCTAACCGCGGCGGGCATCGTCAGGCTGGCGATAATTCCCGCTACTGTGACGACGGGAAGAAATCCAACCATCAGGCCTACCGCTCCGCAGATCAATCCGGCCAACGACATTCCCTTTCCTCCCACATTCTCCGGATCGGCATCGGCTTTTTTCATGCCGATGATTCCGAGAATGATGGCAGGGATTGACCCGAGAATCCAGAGGCAGAGGTTCGAAAGAATGCCCAGGATCAGGCTCCAAACGGCTTGTTTGCTGGGTTTGGGTGGCTGATTCATGGCCAGATGATGACGAATCCCGATTATACCGTCAATCCCCAACCCCCTGCCAAAGCCGTTTGAGAACCCGGTGATTTTAGGCGTTCGTTTTCCCGTGACCCCTGAAATGTTCCAGCCGATCCCGCCGTTCGCTGCCGGCGAACTGCCCCCGCTTTTCACCCTGCTCGCGGTGATGCTCACGGCCGTGGTCGTCGTGTCGCTGTTGCTCCTCAAAGTGCAACGCTCCCTGCTGGTCGGCTACTTTCTCTGCGGCGTTTTGATCGCAAACAGCGGGCTTCTCGATTTTCTCGGAGAAGGGGAAGATCCACAGGAGGCGGTCAACCAAATGGCCGAATTCGGTGTGATGCTGCTGATGTTCGTGCTGGGGATGGAATTCTCGGTGAGCGAATTGCGATTCCTCCGGCGCTTCGCGCTGGTCGGCGGCGGCTGGCAAATGGCGCTATGCGGCATCGCCGCGATGGCCGTCGCAAAAATCGGAGGCCTGAGTTGGCCGGCAGCCGCGATCATCGGCGTGGCCCTGGCGATGAGTTCCACCGCCGTCAGCCTGAAGACTTTCCAGGACATGGAATTGTCCGGCAGCCCGGGGGCTCGATTTGCCCTCGGCGTGGCGATTTTCCAGGATTTGTTCATCATCGCATTTCTCGTGTTCCTTCCCCTGCTCACCACCGCGCAGGATGCCGGAAGTGACCACTCCATTCTCTACGAACTCGGTATGCTGCTCGCCCGCGGAGCCGCTTTCGTTGTGCTGGCCGTCATTTCCGCCCGCTGGATTATTCCGCACGTTCTGCAGGCCGTTGCCCACACCCGCTCACGCGAGCTTTTTACGCTCGCGGTGATCGGAAGCTGCGTCGGGCTCGCCCTGGCCGGGGCCCTGCTCCAACTCAGCCTCGCTCTCGGCGCATTCGTGGCCGGCCTCGCCGTCTCCGAATCCGTCTTCAAGCATCGCATCATGGCCGACATCATGCCGATCAAAGATCTCTTCCTCACCCTGTTTTTCGTGTCGGTCGGGCTGATGATCAACGTCCCGCTCGCTCTCGAAAACTGGCTTGCCATTCTCGTCCTCACGTCCGTCCTGTTGGTCGGAAAAGCCGTTGTCATTTCCGGAATCGCCCTCGTGCTCGGCCAGTTGAACCGCACCTCTCTGCTGGCCGGATTTTCTCTGTGCAGCGCCGGGGAATTTTCTCTCCTTGTTTTGCAGAAAGCCGGCACTGCCGGGCTCTGGAGCCCTTCCCTGCAGCAATCGCTCATCGCCTCCGCCACGATTTCGATGGGGCTCGTTCCCTGGCTGATGCGTCTCGCCGAACCCCTTGCCAACCGGCTGGACCACGTCGGATGGGGGCGCAAAACCGCTCCTGCCGAATCCGGAAAGGACCTTTCACTCCGGCAAAAAGTCAAAGAAATCGAAAATCACGCCATCATCTGCGGGTACGGCCCCGTTGGCCGGGCGCTGAATCGTGCACTGCTTCACGCCGGCGTTCCCACACTCATCATCGAATTGAATGCCCAAACCGTTCAAACTCTTCTGAATGAGGGACAGCCCGTGTTGTTTGCCGACGTCACCCACGAAGAAACCTGGGAACTCACCCGTCTTGACAACGCCGTCCTTGTCGCCTTCACATTTCCCGACGCTGCTGCCACCGGCCAGGGCCTCCGCCATGTCCGGGAACTGAATCCGGAGATCTGCACCATGGCCCGGACCCGGTTCGCCGCCGACCGCGCCCGGCTCGAACAACTCGGTGCCAATCTAGTAATTCACGATGAAGGCGAAGTCGCCGGAGCCGCTGTGGACCAGGTGTTGCGGATGGCGGTGAAAGGTGGCGAAGGAAAGTGATTCATCCGTCCCGTCACTCCGCCATTTACACCACGCCATTTTTCCCGCAAGGTGTTGGCTGTGATGAACCCGCTCCCGTCCCTTTCCGCCGCCGACAGGCTTTCACGCCGACAACTTTTACAGGCCGGGACGCTCGGGGCGCTCCACGCCAGCGTGCCGGGACTGGTAATGGGAACAGACAAACAGGATCCTTCGGGAAATGCCGTCGCCTCGAAAAAATCGTGCATTTTCATTCTCCTCTGCGGCGGGCCCAGCCACCTGGATACGTGGGATTTGAAGCCGGATGCGCCGTCGGACATCCGGGGGCCCTACAATCCGATTTCGACAAAGGTGCCGGGCATGCAGATCAGCGAACTGCATCCCAAGCTGGCGAAAATCACGGATCAGTTTGCCCTGGTCCGCTCGATGCATCATCCCGGGCCGATCAGCAATCACTTCGATGCGATGCACAATTTGCTGAGCGGCCAGTACGTGGAGCGGGTCAAGCAGGGTGTTCCCGATGACGCTCCCTACATTGGTTCCGTCGTTGCCAAGCACCTTCCGAGCGAGCGGAACATGGTTTCCAACGCCTGGCTGATGAAGTGCGTCGGCCCTCCCGTCTTCTGTGCGCCGAATATCGGCACGGGCGGATATCTCGGTTCCTCCTATGCCCCGGTCTTCGTCGGGGCAGCGGATAACAATCCCTCCATGCCCGATTTCAAACCGCCGCCGGTTTACGACAAAATCGACAAGGATCGTTTGGCGGGCCGAAAGGAACTATTGGAAAATATCGAATCGGACACCCTGGAAAATGACGCCGCAGGCCGGGACTGGGATCAGTTGCGCGAAAAAGCTTTCGACGGCATGACGCGGCCGGAGGGCCGGCAGGCTTTCGAAATGGGTCGCGAACCGGAGAAAGTTCGCGAGCGATACGGTATGAATCCACTCGGCCAGAACATGCTCCTGGCGCGGAGGATGGTCGAGGCCGGTGTGCGATTTGTGACGGTGAACGGCTGGACCGGTTCAGCGCCGCACGAGAAGAAAGGGCCGCCCAGTTCGAGCTGGGATATGCACGGCGGCCATATGGGAATGGGAAACGCCTTCGGCACGGGCTCCTACGGGATGGGCTGGTGTCTGCCCCGACTGGACCAGGCGCTTACCGCGCTGCTGACTGATTTGAAAGATCGCGGACTGATGGACGACACGCTCGTCGTGTGCATGGGGGAATTCGGGCGTACCCCGAAAATCCAGACGAAAGGTGCGCCGGGCCGCATTCACTGGCCGCAATGCTTTTCCGCTATCCTGGCCGGGGGCGGTATCCGCGGTGGAGCGGTTTACGGCGAGTCGGACAAGCATGGTGCTGTTCCGGTGAGCGATCCGGTCACCGTGCAGGATTTGCACGCGACAGTGTTGCATTCACTGGGTGTCCCTTTGTTCGACAGCACGGAAAATAACGGAATGTCGAAGCCGCAGTTTTCGACCGGGAAACCGGTGCTCGATTTGTTCGGGTGAGGGAATATCCGCCGACATGAGCAGGGCCGGACTGGATTCAGGGCCTGACGAAGTGGTCAATCAGCCGCGGGATCGAGCGAGATAAATCATCATGCCGTCCAGCGTGCGGCGGTAGAACCAGGCCTGGCTGTCTTCTGTCTCGTGCCGTTTGTGACTCCGGCAACGCGAAGACGTCGATTGAGGGCCTGCGGTTCGTGTGAAACGGTCGGCATGCGCTTTCAATTTTGGATCACGGTGGCCGCGATTTTTTTTGCGGGTTCAGCATCCTGCGAAGATTGGCCGACTTTCCGGCACGACGCATCGCGAAGCGGCTACACTCCGGAATCGCTGCCCGGAAAACTGACGTTGGGCTGGGTGCATGAAATGGCGGATCCAGCCCGGCCGGCCTGGCCTCGTTCGGACCGGATGATTTTTGACCGGGCTGTTGAACCGATCGTTGCCGATGGGCTCGTTTTTTTCGGAGACAGTGTCGATTGCTCGATTCATGCGCTCGATGCGAAAACCGGGGAATATCAATGGACGTTTCCCACGAGGGCGCCGGTAAGGTTTGCACCGGCATTTTTCGAAGGCAAAATCTACGCGACGAGTGATGATGGATATCTCTATTGTCTCGAGGCGAAAACCGGATCGTTGATCTGGAAGAAGCGCGGTGGTCCGGGTGATGAAATGATTCTCGGGAACGGGCGGATGATTTCGCGCTGGCCCGCCCGCGGCGGAGTGGTGATTCGGGACGGGATCGTTTATTTCGGGGCGGGAATCTGGCCCTCCGATGGCGTCAGTCTTTACGCCCTCGATCCTGAGACGGGGAGTGTTTTGTGGGTGAACGACACTGCCGGTTCGATCTACATGGGCCAGCCACACGGAGGGGCATTTGCGAAGAGTGGTGTTGCTGCCCAGGGATACCTGGCCGCTTCGAACGAACAGATTTTTATGGCAACCGGCCGTGCCGTTCCCGCGGCATTCGATCGATCGAACGGCGAGTTCCAGTATCTTTCGCTCCAGGAAAACACTCACCGGGGCGGAGCGGACATTGTGCTTTCCGATCAGTTTTTCGTGAATCGTGGATACGCATACTTCCGGAAAACGGGAGCTCTTCTTGGATCTGTGGGGGCTGTTTCCGTCGTCGACACGGGAGATGCTTTTGTGGGTGTGTCAGGGAAAAATGTCATCAGGCAACGGTGGGCCGATAAAGAGGAAATCGATCGGAAGGGGAAGACCAAGCAGGTCCGGGGTTTGATAAAAGAAACTTCGATCCCGATTCCGGGCAGCGGCGTCAGTTCGATCGGTGCAGGCGACCAGATTGTGATCGGCCTGAAAGACTCCGTTGTGATTCAGGGGTTGAACGAGGAAAGCGACACCACTCAGTTCGATGTCGAAGGAACGGTTTACGGTCTGGCCGCGGCGGGTGGGCAGCTTTTTGTCAGTACGGATCAGGGAAAGCTCTACTGTTTCGGCACTTACGAAGCGGGGAAAAAATCCGGCGAATCGGAATCGACCGGTACTTTTTCCAGCGACCCGGTTATTGCCCGTGTCGCCGATGAAATCGTGAAAAAATCGATGATCACGACCGGCTATGCTCTCGATGTGAATTGCGGTGACGGGAAGCTGGCGATCGAGCTCTCGAATCGGACGGACTTATTCATTTATGGAATCGACAGCGATGCGGAAAATATCAAGCTTGCCCGGAAGAATGCGATCGCTGCGGGTGTCTACGGGTCCCGCGTGATGTTTTTTCAGGCCGATCCAGCAGACAACGATTTGCCGGATTATTTTGCCAATCTCGTTGTCTCATCCACTTCCATTTCGGAAGGCGAACTTCTGGAGAATGCCGCAGCCGAAGCGAATCGGGTGTTGCGGCCGTGGGGTGGAATCCTGGCTGCGGGAAAGCCGGGCGCGATCAAGATCGAACGCCGGGGGGCGCTGAAAGGAGCCGGGCAGTGGACTCACCAGTATGCTGATCCGTCAAATTCGGTAAATTCGGGAGATGAAATTGTGAGTGGTCCTCTCGGAATGCTATGGTTCAGCGATCTCGAACAGTCAATGACACAGCGCCACGGGCGTGCTCCGGCTCCGCTCTTCAACAAGGGCGTGATTTATTCGGAGGGCTTGAATTCGATCATCGCGGTCGATGCCTACAACGGAACATTGCTCTGGGAATACGAGATCCCCGGGATCCTGGCGGCGTTTGATGGCGATCATTTGATGGGAACGAGCGGTACGGGAAGCAATTATTGTGTGTCCGACGACGCCGTTTTTGTGAGGCAGAACGATTTCTGTCTGCGGATCGACGCAAAGACCGGTGAGCTGCTTGCCAGGTTTCAGACCCCCGAACCAAAAGGGGAAAGCAAAGCTGTCTGGGGGTATCTCGCGCACGAGGACGGCCTGCTTTTTGGAACGCTTGCTGACCCAGAGCACATTCCAACGTACCGCTACCGCCCTGGCGGTGACATGAAGCAGCAGCTGACCGAATCAAAGACGTTGTTCGCGCTGGATGCGAAAACCGGGCAACTGGTTTGGCGCTATGACGCGGAGCACTCGATTCGGCACAATGCCATTTCGATCGGCAATCGCGCCGTCGTTTTGATTGATCGGGCGCAGGCAACTTTCGACCGGAAAAAAGAAGGCAAAGCAAGCGAGGAAGAGCATCCGGATGGCAAGTTGATCGCTCTCGACATCGAATCCGGAAAGGAACTGTGGCGAAATGAGGAGGAAATTTATGGAACGGTGGCGGCGATTTCAAAAGAGCATCACGCGGTGATGATGAGCTACCAGCCGACCCGGTTCCGGCTCGCCAGCGAGATCGGCGGCCGACTTTCCGTGTTCGATTTATCCGACGGAAAATTGAAATGGGAAGTGAAAGAGAAATACTCGGATCGGCCGATGATCAACAAGGACACGATTT
>JABDJT010000096.1 GCA_013003335.1 Verrucomicrobiales bacterium
CAGGAAGGCGGAGCCGTAATCCTGGGCCTGGCCGCTGGGAGGCGACAGGGTGATGAAACCGGGCATCTTGTCGTTTTCGGTGCCGAGACCGTAAAGCGTCCAGGCGCCGAGAGACGGGCGGACGAACTGAAAGTTGCCGGTGTGAAGCTGGACCTGGGCCTGCGGATGATTCGGCAGGTCCGTGTGCATGGAATTGATCAGGCACAAATCATCGGCGTGTTTCGCGACTTCGGGGAACAGGCCCGAAATCGGGAGTCCGCTCTGGCCGTGTTGTTTGAATTCCCATGGCGAAGCGAGCAGCTTGGCAAATCCGCGGCCGCCCGTGCCGGTTTTCCCGTCATCTTTCTGGAGCTGTGGTTTGTAATCGAACGTATCGACGTGGCTCGGACCTCCCCGCATGCAGAGGAAAATGACGCGTTTTGCTTTCGGCGAGAAATGGGGAGCCTTCGCCATGAGCGGATTTTCCGCAGCCCTGGCAGCCATCGTGCCGAGGGCGGAAAAGGCGAGATATCCGAACCCGCTCGCGGTGGTTTGCAACGCCTGCCGGCGGGAGAGAAGGAAGGGATGAGTATTCATTTTTTGAATTCGGTTTTTGTTTTTTGAAAGCTGGAGATACGGGATGCCTCAGTTCACATATTGGAATTCGGCGCTGGAGAGGAGGGATTGCAGGAAGGTGGATCCGGCGAGGGCGCGAGCCTGTTGTTCGTCGATCCCGGTTTCTTTCGCTGTCGCGATAAAGCGCTCGAAGTAGGCCTTGGTCTTGCGGGATTCCTCATCCGTTGGGGGACGGGAATAGCAGCGGTAGAATGCCAGGTAGCCGAATTTTCCGCGGTCCCCGTTGACAGTGTCGAACAGGTTCCGGCCCATGGCATCGGCGCTGGATTGAAGGAAGTCGGAGTTCATCAGGAAAAGTGCCTGGGATGGTACGATGGTCGATTCCCGTGCACCGAGAACGAGGCTCGGATCGGCGAAATCGAACAGCGCAAGGGAATCGGGAAGCAGATCGCGCACGATCGGCAGGTAGACGGACCGGTGATTGAATTCGGCCTGCGTCAGGTAGGAATCGATGTCGGTGATGCCTCGTCCGCGTCCGATGAAGGATTCACCAACCTGGGCAATGAGGGATGCGTTGGGCCGGGATGAATCGAGTTTTCCGCTGACAAACAGGATGGAATCCCGCATCGATTCGGCGTCCAACCGGCGCTTGTTGGCCCGCCAGACTAGCTTGTTTTCCGGATCCTTGAGAAATTTTTCTTCGGCGTAATCGGAACTCATCCGGTAAGCCCGGCTGGTCACAATTTCTTTGATCAGATCTTTGACGGACCACTCCAATTCGATGAAGCGGATGGCGAGATGATCGAGCAGTTCGGGATGGGTCGGTTCCTGACCGGTTGTTCCGAAATTATCGACTGTCTTGACGATTCCCTGCCCGAAGAGCCAGTGCCAGGTGCGATTGGCGAAGACCCGGGCGGTCATGGGATTTTCCGGCGAAGTCATCCAGCGAGCCAGTTGGAGGCGTCCGCTCTGGCTGTCCGGAATCGGCTGCTCGTCATCGGTCTTGATCACCTGCACGAACCCCCGCGGAACACGTTCGTCGGTGGGATTCTCGACTTCGCCCCGGATCAGAATTTGCGAATCGAACGGGGTGTCGCCGTCCTGCATTCCCATGACGAGCTGGCGATAATTTCCGTCCTTGTCGACGGCATTCAGCCTGGCGCGCGCTGCCCCGATCTGGCTTACGGTACCGAGAATCTGCTGTTGAAGTCGACCGGCCAATTCCTCCTCGCCATTCGAGCGGGCCTCGCGAATTTGCTGCTGGAGATCCTGCTGCCGTTTCAAAAGAGCATCGTGCTGAAACTGCAACTCGATCATCTCCGCGAGGGAAAGGGATTTGTCGTGGGCACTGGGAAGATCACCGCCGACTTCGATCAGCGAGCTGCTCCGGCGGTTTTGGATCGACGAAGCAGTGCCGTAATACGTTTTGCTGCTCAGGAAAATTCCGGCCATGGCGTAATAGTCCGACATCGGGATCGGATCGAATTTGTGATCGTGACAGCGGGCACAGGCGACCGTCGTGCCGAGAATCGCCTGGCTGGCGGTGTCGATTTGCTCGTCCACCACATCGAAGCGGAACTGCCGGCCGTTCGTCTCGTTTAGCCCTTTCGTGCCGATCGCGAGAAACCCGGTCGCAATGATCTGCTCGGCCTGTTGTTCGGCGGTTTCAAACTGCATCAGGTCGCCGGCAATTTGTTCCTGCACGAATTGATCGAACGGCTTGTCTTCGTTGAAGGAATCGACCAGGTAATCCCGGTAGCGCCAGGCATGGGGAAACGCCGCGTTGATCTCCTTCCCGGTCGATTCGGCGTATCGAGCTACGTCCATCCAGTGTCGGCCCCAGCGTTCGCCGTAATGATCGGAATCGAGCATGAAATCGACGGCCGAGTGGATCGCTTTGTCCGGGTCTGTCGCCCAGGTTTTTACAAATCCCCCGGTCTGCTCCGGAGTCGGAGGGAGTCCGATCAGGTCGAAAGACAGGCGTCTGAGGAAGGTGCGCGGATCCGCATCCGCGTTCGGTTCGAGGCCGCTTTCCTCCAGCTTCGCGAGGACAAAATGATCAATCTCGTTGCGCGCCCATTCCGGGTGGGAAGTGGACGGTACGGGATGTTTCTGCGGCACCTGCCACGCCCAGTGTTCTTCGCGGGCGGCCTCAACATCGATGGTCGAGGAGTATTTCTCCGCCGGCTTGTTGTCCGCTTCATCCGTGCGTGGATCCGGGGCGCCCATTTCAATCCACGTTTTGAAATCAGCGATCACGTGAGCCGGCAGCTTGTATTTTGGCGGCATTTCAAGACTGCTGTCTTCGTAAGTGATCGCCTCGTAAAGGAGGCTCTCGTTCAGATTGCCCGGCACGACAGCCGGTCCGGTGTCTCCGCCCCGCAGGCTCGCCGAACGCGTATCCAGCAGCAATCCTCCGCGAACTTTGTCGCCTTCTTTCGCGTGGCATTTGTAGCAGTGCTCGATCAGCTGCGGACGGATCTTCGATTCGAAAAAATTGATCTGCTCGTCCGTGAACTTTTTCTGGCTGCTCATCGACAATTCCTGGGCGGCAACGGGGAGTGCGAGAGTGGCGAGCAGCAGGAAGGAAATTCGGTTCATGGTTTTTTGCTTTGTTCCATTCAACACGATCATGGGGGGAAAGTTTCGAATTTTGAAAAAATGGGATGGGGTGATTCGTTACAATCCGTCGATTGCATTATAATCGACCGGGGCCAAACGATCCAATAGGGTCGGTTCAACAAACAAACCCTGTTGATTCAAAAAATGATGAACGAAGACCACAACGATCAAGACGGAGAGGTGAACGCTGCCGAGGAATTGGAGGAGACGGAAAAGTCGAGCTGCTCTGATTCCCGGGAGGCATTCAAGGACCTCGGTGACGCGGCCAAAAAAGCATTTCGGGCCGGGTCTCACGATGCAAGAGAGGCATTGAAAAATGCTGTCCCGCGGGCGAAAGACGATTTCCAAAAGGGAATCCACGATATTGCCTACGGTCTGGCATATGCGGCTTCTTTCGGCGCAATTTTGCTGAAGGAATTCACCCCGGAAAGCATGGCGGACGGATTTTCCGAAGGCACTGAAGCCGGCCGAAAAGCAGCCGACGAGATGTTGGAAAAGCAGAAAGCCCGCCGGGAGCAGGCGGAGTCAGAAGCAACCGACCTGGACGGCGGCGAAGTGCCGGCCTGAGGGACGAGTGCCGGATTAATGAATGATCGAAACGGGCGTGCCCACACGCACGTTCCGGTAGATGAGTGGCTGCACTTTGACCGGCACGCGGATGCAGCCGTGGCTGGCCGGTGAATTTGGCACATACCCGACATGCATGCCGACACCCCCGGGTGTCACGCGCACCCAGTAGGGCATTTTTGAGCCCCGGAAGGTTGCCCCGGGTGAATTTTTCGGTGGTTCGCGGCTGTCTCCATCGTAGATCAGGGTCGTGCCGTTCGGGCTGACCCATTTGCCGTAGAGGTTCGAGTTTTTCTGCGACGCTTTTTCCAAGACCCGGAATTTTCCGGTCGGGGTGGGGTATTCGGAGCGGCCGGACGAGATTTGTGTCTCAATTACCAGTTTGTCTTTCGAACCTCCGTCCGTTTTGAAGATCTTGGCCCGTTGTTTTCTCAAATCGATCACCACTTTGCTGTTCCGCGGGCTCAGTGATTCGAGGGCTGATTCGTTCACAAAAACGTAGTGCCCCTTGCTGTAATATTTAGATTGGGGGCCGACTCCGGAGCGGGAAGAAAAAGACGTTTTCGACGGTTCGCCAAAATCAAACGCGACGTTGCCGTCTTCATCGACCGCACAGGAAGTCAATAAAAGTGCCGCGAGGGAGGCGGAAAAAGTAACACCAAAACGGTTCGGTACCCGAAAGTTCATCGATCTTAATATTCAGCAGGTTTTAAAAAGAGACCGGAATATAAGAGCGAATAATCATGCTCCCGTCAAACGTAATTCGATGAAAATCACGGTTTTCGGCGGAATGTTTGAAACGAAATTGTCGCAATTGTCAGATCTAGAATCCGATCGGATCCCCTGTCGAAGGCAGAGGGGGAAGATCGGACGGTGGAAGAGGAGCCGGGGGGGCGGCTGATTCATCGGGCAGAATTTCGTTCACGAGGCGGTCGATGCCGTCTTTCGCGAACTTGCTCTGCGGATAGTACCGTCGTGCCGCAAGATACCAGGTCAGGCTGGAGCCTTTCTGGTTTTCCTCGAGGTTTTCCGCCGTTTTCAAAGCGCGCACGAATTCGGCGACCTCCGTGGAGAGATCCGATCGCTTGGCACTGAGCGGGACATCATCCGGGAATTGCTGAAACGTTTCCTCTACGATTTCCCACGCGGCATAACTCTGCCCGGCGTTCAGGAGGGTGTCGGCCTGCTTCATCGATGTCTCGATCAGCAGGATGTTTTCCACAATTTGATTCAGCGCAGCCTGGCGCTCCGGGTCTTCGACCGTCGCGGCGATGAATCTTGCCTTGTTCGTGTAGATCTGGCGGTAGCTCTGGGTGCTGAGCAGTCGGTCAAACTCGAGTTTTGCCTGCTCCTGCACATCGGCGCTGTCGGCAATCAGGTTGAACTGCTCCTTCAATTGCGGATTGGTCGGCCAAATCATCGCGGCGGCCTTGATATTTTCCTCGTAAGCCTGCTCATCACCTTTCAACGCCGCATTTTTGGCAGTGCGAATCCGCATGTTGCTGGTGATTTTTGCCGTCTCGATCGCGGCGGTGGGTTTTGAGTAATCGAAGTCGGATGCCTGCTCCCGCATCTTGGTCACGAGCTCTTCAGCCAGGGTGAAATCCTTCACCTCCATCGAATTGACGAGTTGAAAGGTGTTTCGAGCGTAGTCCTGGATCTGAATTTTGTCCGTACGCGGCACGGCCTGCACTGCGGGAAGATATTCGCCCATCACGAAGGCCTGCTGAAGCTGGCGGGCAGCCCCGTCGATCCGGCCTGATTCCAGCATGAAATGAAAGGATTCAACCTGCTGCTCGACGTCGCGAATCGCCTCGTTGGCAAACGTGTCGAGTGTGGTGATGGTCGGGTCAAAACCGATTGTCGTGCCAAACGTGACAGCGACCTCCGAGCCTTGCTGAAACTGCAACCGGCCATCGCCGTCCTGGAAAAATTCCGTGTAGAGCCGGGTGCCCATGATGACGTGTTCGAATCGGCGCTGCAGGAACAATTGCACGATCAGCGCCTGGAATTCGAGTTTCGCTTCCACCTCGGAAAGTTCCATTTTCGCTTTATTCGCAACGCGTTCCGCTTCGACTTCGGCGATCCGCTGAATGTAACGCTGCAAGTGCCCCGCGTTTTCCGGATTGGTGGCCTGGTTGTTCTGAGCGGCGTTCGGGTCGGAGCTCAATTTCCGGCCCGTGTTCAGCTTTTTCGAATCTTTCCACGCATCAAAATTCCAGTCCAGCTTCCGGCGTTGCATGTCCAGGTCCTGGTTCAATTCCTGAAGCGAATGGACGCTGTTGCGGGCGAGAAATACGCGGTAAACGGCGTTTGCGAGCGATTCACAGAGGCGGGAGTCCTGCGGAAATTCAGCGGCGTGCTGCAGGTTCGCGACCGCAATTGCGAGGTAATTGACCCCCCTTTCGCGACCGTGTGGCGAGAGCGCGTCGAGCACCGAGCGGATCGATTTCCGGTACTGAAGGTCCATCTCCGAGGTGGCTTCCGCGGAATTGAGGTATTTTTCAAACCGGGACCGGAACAGACGGTTGTCGTTCACGTTGAAGGCTTTGCCGTCGAACAGGAATGTTTCCGTAGTCGGATCGAGAAACGGCACATCGTTTCCGACGACCCGTTGATTGCCCTGGTTTTGGGAGCCCTGGTTGACGACGGTTGTGTTGTTGGTTCCGCCGCCGCCGTTGTTTCCAGCACCGGGGTTTTGAGTCGGCGGGGTGTAGACTTGCGCCTGCGCCAGTTGCCCGGCCGTGATCAGGATTCCGGCGAAAATCACCGTCCAGTTTCGTAGGGTTGCGATCATAATTTTCTCACGATTCTGACTTGTTTTTACTCGATTTCCTCCGCGACGAGCGTGCCGTCACGTCCGACTCGGACCACCAGCGAAAGTTCCGCTCCGCGGTCGATATTAATACTGCTGAAAGTTTCTGGAATCAAAACCGGCACCGGCATGGAAACCCCGTCTGCCGTGGCATCCAGGCTGATGAGCCGTCCGCGGTCCGGAGTCCACTTCAAGGTTTCCTCCACCCGGCCATCGACCCGGTAGACGTTGCCCCGAAGCGAGTTCGCGTTGTCCCGATATGAAGTTAAGCGGAGCTCGGTCGCATTTTTGTGCTGGGAACCGCCTCCGTTTCCACTGCTTCCCCCGCTGAACAAATCACCCGCGACCAACTTGATCATCAGGGCCGCAGCGAGCAAAAAGCCGAGGATGGCCACCGAAATCCCAATAATCTGGCCCGTGTTAATTCCGGAACTGGCGCGTCTGGGCATCGAAGAAAAAGTGTGAAGGTAATGATCGGCGTATTTCGGTGCCGGTGAGACCACAACATACGAAGTCCGCTGAAAGGCTCAAACCTCTTTTTTGGTAAAACCGGGCCACGAACTGAGCCGGTTGAATACCTGCAATTAGCCACCGTTTTCCGGAAATTTTCTCGCTGACGGGATCGGAATCCGTCATGGTGCCGATTGCTATGACGGCTGCCCGAATTTTCCTTTGTTCCACTTTGCTCTTCGCGTTTCCCGCCTTTGCACAGAATGAAAAGCCGGGGACACTCCAATTGCCGGAACTCGGGGTCGAACTCCCGGCTGAGATGGGGGAGTTCGTGTTTGCCGACCGACAGCAGTATGAGGGGGATCTCGGTTACAGCCTGAGTTACGGGCAGAAAAAAGGCCGGATCTCGGTTTACGTGTATTCCCGCGGTGTGAAGGACATTGGAGACGGTATTGAATCGAAAGCGGTCGAGACGGAACTCGCCACTTCAGCCCGGGAATTGCAGGCCTACGCGGATACGGGGCGGATCACGGATTTGAGCGAGGTCGAAATCGATGAGGATTTGGCTGCCGTGACAGAGGATGCATTTGCGATCAAGGCCTGGGAATTCAACATGCCGGGCGGAGGCGCGACCTCTTTCACCTTTGTGCGCGGGCAAAAGGATCATTTCGTGAAAATCCGCGCCACTCTCTACGT
>JABDJT010000117.1 GCA_013003335.1 Verrucomicrobiales bacterium
CCACCCTCACGCCTCTTGGTCTGTATTTTTGATTTTGCCAGACTTTGTTCCTTGAACCTTGCCTCATCCATTGCAGTTATCGGCATTTCGCTGGCCGCATTTACCTCAGCCGCCGAAGGGGAAAAGACGTTCGCTTTTTCCGAAGAGGATCTCGATTTTTTCAATACCTACGTCGAATCAATTTTGCGGGAGAATTGCTACGAATGCCATTCTCACAAGGCGAAAAAATCGAAAGGCGGGCTGGTGCTGGATTCGCGGGCAGGACTGATAACGGGAGGGGATTCAGGCTCCTCGATTGATCTGGATAATCTGTCCGCCAGCCTGCTTTTGAAGGCGATTCAGTACGGCGATGAGGATTTGCAAATGCCGCCGGATGGCAAGCTGGGCGGCGGGGATATCGCCCAGCTGACCGAATGGGTCGAACGGGGCGCCCCGCACGCCGTGGAGGGCAAGCTGGCGAAGGAGGAAGGGCCCGACTATGCAAAATTGATCGCGGAACACTGGTCGTTTCAGCCGGTGAAAAATCCCGTGCCGCCTGCGGGTAACGGTTCGGCGATCGACCGGTTCGTGGAACACAAACTTTCGGAAAAAAATCTGCAACGCCGAAAACCGGCGGATGATCTGACGTTGCTGCGCCGTCTCCATTTTGACCTGACCGGGCTGCCGCCGACCGAACCACAACTGAATGCGTTTCTCGCCGCACGGGAATCGGCAGATCGCGAAACGGCGTTCAATTACGTGATTGATATGCTGCTCGATTCGCCGGCATTCGGCGAGCGCTGGGGCCGTCACTGGCTGGATGTGGCCCGTTACGCGGAGTCGAACGGAAAATCGCGTGACGTGATCAATCCGCATGCCTGGCGTTACCGCGACTGGGTTTACGAGGCGATCGCAGCCAACATGCCCTTCAACCAGTTCATCATCGAGCAAATCGCCGGCGACTTGTTGCCCGCCGAAAAATGGGAACATCGGGACCAGCAAGTCCAAGCGACGGGATTTCTCGCCATCGGAGCGAAATCGTTTTCTGAAGGCAATTTCGAAATGGATTTGGTGGATGACCAAATCGATACCGTTACGCAATCGATGCTGGGTTTAACGGTCGCCTGCGCCCGCTGTCATGATCACAAATTCGACCCGATTCCGACGGCTGACTATTACGCAATGGCCGGAATTTTCCGCAGCACGAAATCAAAATACGGCCGCGGATTGCGAAATAGAAACACGCCGGAATATCAACTATTGCACGTCCTGGGGCCGACTGCGGAACAACAAATCGCAGCCGCCAAAGCCCGCGACGAGCTGATCGCGAAATGGGACAAAGCCGTCAAGGACACGACCAAGAAGGTGAATGCCCTTCAGAAAAAACTGCCGAAGAACTGGAAAGCGAGGGCGGCCGATCTTGCGAAAGTGGAGGAAGGCGAAGACCGTGAAGGAGAAGCGAATGAGGACAAAGCAATCCGCGAATTTCTTGCCGCGCAGGAAAATCTGAAGGTTGCCCGGGAAAATTTGAAAACTGCGAAAACCCGGCAACTGCCGAAAATGAATTTTGCGATGGGCGTGGAGGACGCAGAAAAACTGGAAGACACGAAGATTCATATTCGCGGCGAGCCGGGAAATCTCGGCGAATCGGTGCCACGGGGTTTTTTGAGTGGCTTGAATTTTCACGGGGCACCTGAACCAAACCGCGCCCAATCCGGCCGGCTAGAGCTCGCGCTTTGGATCGCTCACGAAAACAACCCGCTCACTGCCCGAGTAATGGCGAATCGCATTTGGCAGCACCTGTTTGGACGCGGGCTCGTTCCGACGGTGGACAATTTCGGCGTTAACGGCGAGGCACCCAGTCACCCGGGACTGCTCGATCATCTCGCCCACACCTTCATGCACGATCACCTCTGGTCGGTGAAAGATTTGATCCGCGACATCGTCCGCTCGGAAACCTATCGGCAGGCGAGCGAGTTTGATGAAGCCGCCTACGAAATCGACCCCGAAAACCGCCTGCTCTGGCGCATGAACCGAAAACGTCTCGAGGCCGAGCCGTTCCGGGATGCGATCCTGATGACAGGCGGCAACCTCGAGATTGCGCCCCCAAAATGGGGTTCCCGCGTCGCACAAATCGGTAACGGCGAAGTGGGCCGGGGCGAAAACCGGGTGCCGCTCGAAGAACCGTTCCTCCATCGCGGAGCCTACCTCCCCATTCTCCGGACCGACCTAGATCCCTTCCTGAAAACCTTCGATTTGCCCGAGCCGAGCCAACCGCAGGGCGAGCGGATCGCGACCAATGTCCCGGCGCAGAGTCTCTGGATCATGAACAACCCGTTCGTAGTCGGACAGGCGGAATCCGCCGCAAAACGCCTCCTCGAAAGCGGCGAACCAGACACCTCCGCCCGCGTGCGAAAGCTGTTCCGCATCGCGCTGTCCCGCGAACCTTCCAAAGCAGAATTGTCCCGCGCTGCCGCTTTTTTTGAAAAAGAGGAAAATCTTCAAAGATGGACGACATTCGCTCACGCCCTGATCGCATCCGCCGAATTCCGATACGTGGATTAAGCGATTGCGTCCAGAACACGATTCATGAAACAACTCTCCCCACTTGTCGCGGTCATCTCCGCGATCGCATTTTCCCTGACTAGTTCGGCCCAGGAAAAGCCCGAGGCATCGGCAAAACCTGCTTCCGGAAATCGCCAACCGACCGAGAAAGAACTCGCTGGCTGGTTGAAACGTTTTCCCGAGGCCGATACTGACAAAGACGGCAAGCTCAGCCTAAAAGAAGCTTTTTTTTACAGGCGCAATGTGCTGGGAAAACGCCCGCAAAAAGGCGCCCCGAAAAAATTCAACGTCGACCCCGGCTGGGACGCCGAGTCATTTCCGCCGCACGCGGTTTGCTACCGGAAGCCGCAGGAAATCAAATCGCTCTATGCCCTCCCCGTTCCTTCCTATTCGAAGCCGACTGACGGCGGTCTGCGAATCGTCGGCACCGGCCACAGTTTCATGATGCCCGGCTACCGTACCCTGCCGAAAATCTGTGCGGCAGCCGGGTTTGAGCAGCCGCTGTTCACTCACACCGGCGGCGGCATCACCGGAAGCGCCCGCTACAAGTGGGAACAGGAAAACGGCATCTTTCAGTTCGACAAGAACCCGAAGCCCAAACTGCTCGCGGCGATTTCCAACGGGAAATGGGACGCCATGACCTGGGGGCCGTATTACAATGACCGTCCCGAATTTTATTCCTGCTGGATCGAGTTTTGCCAGGAAACGAACCCGAACATGAAATTTTTCCTGTCCGACGCCTGGCCTCAGCTCAGCCAACTCGATGAAATCCCGAAGTCCGAGGATTTCTTCACCCCCGAGGTCTTTGATCAAATCGGGGCGGAGAAAAACGCCGAGTATGGAAAATTGATCAAACAGCTCCGCGAAAGGCATCCCGGAACTGAAATTTACACCATGCCCACCTCCGATTCGATGGTCCTGGCAGCGAAACACTATCTCCGTGGCGAGTTGCCCGGCGTCGAAGGCATCAATCGCATCATCGGAAAAAAAGAACGTTCGCTCTGGAAGGATCAACTCGGCCATCTTGGGCCCGGTTTCGACCGGCTGGAGGGATACGTCTTTTATGCGACGATTTACGGACGTTCGCCCGAGCTCATCAAATCCGAAATCAACTTCGGCCCCAACCTCCGCAATTTCCCGAGTCCCGAACTCGATCGAATTTTCCGCAAGATCGCCTGGCAAGCTGTCATCAACAACCCGCTCTCCGGTGTGGTCGACGAAAACCGAGACGGAATGAAAGACGAAGTCGCCGTTGAGACCACCAAGCCGAAAACGAACGGATAAGGTTAGATTGCCAAACCAACCCTGTTGGTTCGTCAAAACCGCTTCGTAAACCCGGCAAACACGCCCAGGTCATCTGAATTTTCATTCAACCCGACCTGCGCGCCGCAATCGAAAATCAGGTCGTTGTTGACCTGAAACGTCAGGCCGCCGGCGGCGAAGGAACGGTATTTCGTGTTTTCGCCGGTGATGCCGATGTATTCGACAAAGCCGCCGAGCCGGTCGGTGAGGGCCACTCCGATGACTGCGGTATGGAGAAATTCGATGTGATGATCGCCGGTTTCGTCGTCGTAAACAGCGTCGATTTCAGGCATGATTCCGAGGCCGATCCGATCAGTCAATTCCATGCCGAAAGGCAGAATCAAGCCGCCTTCGAATTCGCCGTTGCTCAAATCCGAGCCGGTCGGGATCTTGATGAAGGGAAAAATCGCGAATGCGGTATCGGCGGCATCGTTCCCCCACACGTTCCATTTCAGCCGAAGCTGCACGTCACCAAAGCCGTCCGGGCCGCCGTTTTCCTCCCACGAATAGAGATCGAACACCGTCTGAAAATCAATGTCGTTGGTCAGCCCGATTTTGAAATTCGTGGCCATGACGGTGTAACTGTCGACGCCGTCATTCCGCCGCCAATCGAAGTAACTTGCCTCCACCACAAACGCCCCCGCATCCACCGTGATCGGGCTTTCCGTCGCATCCGGCCGGTCAGGCGAAAGACCCCGCCACAGCTCGCGCGGAGTGGGGTTGAACAAGGTGTAGCCGGATTTATCAGGAGCGACAGCGGGCGGATCGCCTGCGGTCAAAATCGTGGATGAGGCAAGCAGAAAAAAGAGAGCGGTTTGCATTTGCATGATTTGAAATTAGACAAGGCTAATCTTTTTAGTCAAGGCGAATTGTAGAATCACGTATCGGTTTCCACTTGCCGCCCCCCAGCCAAATCCGAGACAATCACCAGCACTATGAAGCGTTATCTTTCCGCCGTTCTCGCGCTGAACGGCCTCGTATTCGCTTCGGTGGCACCCGGTCAAAACGCCGCCGAAATTCTCCAGCAGGCAGACAATTTGAAGCGCGGGGTCTGCTGCATTCTCGGAGCGGGTAGCGATGCCCGCTCTCTCGCGCTCGATCTGACAAAGGCCAGCGAGTTGCTCGTTCACGTCCGCGATCCCGATCCGGCTGCCATTGAGTCTCTCCAAAAATCTGCCCGCAAAGCCGGATTCCCGATCCAGCGATTGCTTGCGGAAACCGCACCACTCGACCGGCTGCCGCATGCGACGAACACACTCGACCTGGTCGTTTCGACGACTGATGGAGCGCTCGCTGCGGTTTCGAAAGAGGAAATCCTGCGCGCGCTCCGGCCCGAGGGCGTGGCGATCTTTTACGAAGGCGGAAAGGCCACCATTTTCAAGAAACCGGTCCCGGAAGGCCTGGACGAATGGTCGCACTGGGAAAAGGCGCCGGACAACAACCCGGTCTCGGAAGACATCCACATCAAGGCGCCCTACATGACGCAGTTCATGGCCAAGCCCTGGTACATCGGGATGCCGGCGATCACGACAGCAGCGGGCGGACGCACGTTTCTCGCGATGGGCCACATCGCCCACCACCAGCGCGAATGGGAAATGCTGAACCGTATCATCGCGCGGAACGGTTACAACGGAACGGTTCTGTGGGAGCGAAATTTGCCGCCTGATTACCTCGTACACCGCTCCGCTTTCGTCGCCACGGAGGACGTGTTTCACATGATCAACGGCGATCACGTCCTCATGCTCGATGCCCGAACCGGCGATGAGCTTGGCGAAATCCGCGTTCCCGATTTTCCGGGCGACTGGAAATGGATCGCGATGCAGGACGGAATTCTCTATGCGCTGGCAGGAAAACCGGGCGACGGCGTCACGCAGATTCGCGGCGACCGCGCCATGGGCGGCTGGAGCTGGAGCGATTTGAGCAAGGGCCTGCGAAACGGCCAGGATGGAAAAAATCCGCCTCACGGATTCGGTGATGTGTTGGCGGCCTACGATGTCGGGCAGAAAAAAGTGCTTTGGACTCACCGCGAGGAATCGCTGATCGACTCCCGCGGCCTGGCCATTCGCGACGGGAGATTTTTCCTCTACTGCCCCGAGAAATATTTCCGCGCTCTCGATCTCGCAACCGGCGATGTCGACTGGACGACCGACGAAGAAATCACCCTGAACCTCATCGAGGAACGCGGGAAAGGCCTGACGTCCACGCCCGGCTGGCGTTCGCAGACGATGGTCGTGGCCACGCCCGACACGCTCGTGATCCAGGGCCAGACGCGAATGAACGTCGTCGGGATTTCGACCGAAGACGGCTCGATGCGCTGGCACAAATCGAAAATCACGAACAACCCGAACGCAATTTACGTTGATGGAAAAATCGTGCTCGCCGTCGGCGAAAAAGCCAGCCACATCGTGATCGAGCCGAAAACCGGTACGGTGGAAGACGACCTGAAATTCTACAAACGCGCCTGCACTCGACTCACCGCGAGCCCCGACTCGTTTTTCGTTCGCGGCGAAGGCATGACGCGTTTTGACCGGGCCAGCAAAGCCGTGCTGATCGACGGAGCCGTTCGCCCGGCCTGCAACGACGGCGTGATCCCCGCCAACGGTCTGATCTACCTCGGTCCGTGGGCTTGCGACTGCAACCTCTCGCTCATTGGCAACGTAGCCCGCTGTTCTGCCGGCAATTTCAAATTCGATCTCAGCGCGGGTGGAGGCAGCCGGCTCGAAAAGGGAACCGAATCTCCTCCGCTGACGGGGGTTCCGTTTCCGCATTTTGAGAATGATTGGCCGACCTATCGCGGAAACATCAATCGCTCCGCCTCGACCCAGGTGCCCGTGAAACCGGCCCGACGGATCGTTTGGAAATCGGAGCCGAAAATCGAATTTGTCCCGACTCATTCCGTGGCCGCTGGCGGCATGATTTTTCTCAGTGGCGAAGATGGAATCGTTCGCGCCCTCCATGGCCCAACCGGTGAGGAACTCTGGACTTTTCAAACCGGCGGCCCGGTGAAATATCCGCCGACCCTCGCGAACGGCCGGGCCTACGTCGGCAGCGGAGACGGATATGCTTATTGCCTCGACGCGAATTCCGGCACAATGTTCTGGCGATTCCGCGCCGCGCCGGTCGAGCGGAAAGTCATGGTTTACGGGTCGCTCAGCTCGACCTGGCCGGTGAACACCGGCGTGCTGGTTCACGACAACGTCGCCTACTTCGGAGCCGGAATCGTCGATCACGACGGGACTTACGTCTATGCGGTCGACTCGAACACGGGCGAATTGATTTGGGAGAATAACACCTCCGGTCACTTGAATCCCGATCAGCGAAAAGGTGTCAGCGTTCAAGGTAATCTCACGATTCTTGAGGACTCGCTCGCGATGGCTGGCGGCAACGTCGTGTCGCCCGCGCGGTTTGATTTGAAAACCGGGAAATGTCTCGAAGCGAAGCGGGAAAATGGCCAACCGCAATCGAATGGCGGGAAATTTGTCGGAAACCTCGACGGCAAAAAACTGATCGCCGGCGGCCGGATTTTGTATTCGTCTCCGCGCAATGTCTCCACAAAAGGCTCCTTTGAAGTCTGGTCGGTCGACCGGCAGAAAATGACAATGAATTTCGGCGGAATCCCACCCTCCTGGAACGACTCGGTTTTCGCGGTGGCCAATTTCAAATACGGAAAGATCACCGCGCTCGACACCGCGGCCGTCTCGGAAAAAGCACAGAAGGGATTCGAAGAAGGCCCGAACCGGAACAATCGCTGGACACGAAATGTCGTCAGCGCATTGACTTCCCGCGGCGAAGAACGCTGGCAGTCCAACCTCGGCGATTCCGGAAAATTCGAGACGCTCAGCCTCGCCGTCGCCCCGAACGCCGTCATCACCGTGGCCCGCTACCAGGACCTCCGCCGCGCTATGCCGCAGCATTTCCTAACGGCGATGAATCCGAAAAACGGGAAGCAACTCTGGCAGACCGAGCTGCTCGACGAACCGCTCCCCGGCGCCTTGATTGTCGATCACGAGGGGCGCATCCTGGTGAATTTTCTCGACGGAAGCGTGGCCTGTTTCGGCGAGTGAAAAACGACCCAACAGGGTCTGTTCGATGATCTGACCCTATTGCTTCGATCCGCTCAGAATCTCCGCCAACGGGATTTTCTGGAATCCGAAATCGGCCTGGCTGGATTCGTAAAGGATTCCGACCGTCTTGTCATCGACCATTACGAGGCTGGAATAGGCTCCACCTCTCTCATCCAGCAGCAGTTTTTCAGGCCACGTTTTTCCGTCGTCGAGACTGGCCTGGATCATCATTCGCTTTCGCGAAAAGACATGATTCGGATTGGAAAAAAGGAGAATGCGTTTGCCGTCAGCAGTGATGTGGGAAATCAGGCTGGCCATGCAAACCGGTTCGGGCAGGGCCTTGTGATCGGAAGGGTGTGTCGTCCACGTTCTGCCCAAATCGGCCGTCGTTTTCACGGCGCGTCCGTTCGTCCTGCTCTTGTCGGCGCGGTTTCGATTGTCGCGAATATTTAGCATCAGGCTGCCATCAGATAGCTCGGCGACAGAGGACTCGGAGGTGTTGTCGGTCGCGGGCTTGGAAACGGTCCAGGTTTTGCCGCGATCCTTGCTCCACATGATGTTCGAAAAAGGATGGCCGGTTTCGTCGCGGCCCTGGCTGGGTATGACGAGCGTTCCGTCTTCCATCGTGATGCCGTTGCCGGGCGCAGGGGCAAACAGGTAGTGCTCCGGATCTTTGAGACGCTTGGTCCAGTTCTCTAATTTGCTCCAGGT
>JABDJT010000123.1 GCA_013003335.1 Verrucomicrobiales bacterium
ATACTCGCTGTCGGCCACGAAAAGCGGATTGCTGTATGCGGTGGGATCCAGCAGGTTGATCCCGGTGATGGCGGCAATGCCGAATCCACGGTTCGATCCACCTCCCCCGCCTCCCCGGTCAAACATCGCGAACACTTCATCGCCATCGACGAGCAGTGGAATGTCGAAAATAAAATCCACCCGCTCGACGTTCAGCGAATAGCCGTCCACATTGCTGTTCATGAACATGTTTTCGGCGCCAGTGTCAATATTGTTGGAGGTGAGAAGGGACTCGTAGGTGCTCAGGTATTCCCCGTAAACCTCCACGTTGGGAGGGTTGCCCGTGTCTTTCGAAATCCGGTAATTCCAGGCCATGACCTGGTTCGCATTTTCCGTGGAAAACACTTCCGTGGCAGTGTTGCGGCGGATCACGACCTGAGTGCTTCCCCGGGCCGCGTACCGGGTGCCGCCCGCGAAGAAGGCATCGAGGCCGGTCCGCTCTCCCGTGTAGGTCGTTGTGGAGGGATCACCTCCGGGCACGCTTCGGATCGTCTCCGTCCCAAGCGTGGTTGTCGTTTCCACAGATGTGATTTGTTCGGGACCGGCAATGGAGTGCCAGGGAATCATCCAAGCCGCAAAAACGGGCCAGCAAACGAAGATTCGATTCAACATTTTCATACTCAATAGCCCAAATTACCATAATTTTTAAAAAATATTAGCTTTTTTTAAAAATTTTGAGTTCTTGATAATCGAGAACTCTGTATCGATCACGGCCCCGGCTGGTGAGTTCTGAATGGCGAAGCGTTCGTGAGGAAGGATCGAACCCATTTTTGAGGCAAGCTATGTTTGTCTGACCCACGCCGGCTCAGACTGGCTGGAGTTCGGCGCGACGACTCGTTTGGATTTCAAAAATACCGGCTTCAATTTCCAACTCGGTTATCAAGGAATGTTCGGTCGGAACAATGCCAGCGGGCACTTTGGCAGCGCGAAGATCGGTTACGAGTGGTAAAGGCGAGCCAAGAGCCAACAAAAACCCTTTTCTTGCACTCGCGCCCTTGCCGGTCCAAAATCCGGCCATGCAAAATCAGTGTTCACTTTTTGATTTTCACGGCAAAGCCGCAGCTCACCGCCTGCTCGCCAACTCCTTTTCGAAATTGATCTCCTGATCTGAATCGAGTTCGAGAGTGACGGAAGCGTGATAGATCCGGCCGCGGTCATCATATTCGCGGACCCGGTTGAGCATCCCGGCCGGATCGGGTTTCACGATTCCGGAGAATTCCGTCTTTCCATTCACCGAGATGCTGAGTGGCTTGGACAAGTCGACCTTCATCCGATCGGGATGAATGAGCATGGTGAGCTTGCGAACGTGATTGGTGAGGATCTCGAAGTGATTGGGTTTTTCGTCTGAGAGTGTTGCGAGCACTTCGAGCGGAGTTTTTTCGTCCGGCCGCGGTTCGACCTCAATCCAATGACGTTGATTCCATCGGAGAGGCCTCGTTTCGCTGTGAATGGTGTGCTCCGGCCACCCCTGGACATTCCAGGTCTTTACGAATTTCATGGCCCCACCCATCCGGAAGTAAACCATGGACGGATAAAGATTGCGGGGGTGATCGCGGAAGAATTTCGCGATCCGCGGCAGTTCATCCTGGTAGATCGTATGCCCTCCGTTTTTTTCGACCCAGGTCCAGTCGTCGAGTCCGTGTTCCTTCGCCCATCGTTGATTGGCCCGGTTGTCAGTATTGATACCATAAGGTTCTGTCCGGCCCCAGACGGCGTATCCGGGTACTGCGAAGAGATTTGCGATGTTTCCCTTTTCCACGAAATTGTATCCCCCACTATGCGGCGAAACGGCACCCCACCGGTCTGGCAGAATGAGAGCGGCTCGGAAGGCCATGTGACCGCCCATGGATTGCCCGGTAACATAGATCCGGTCCGGGTCGACCGGAATCATGCGCGATACCTGCGAGATCGAAGAAAGGATCAGTGAGTTCCCGATATGTCCCCAGCCCCTTGAGGAAGATGGAACGACCAACACTGCATTCCAGTCCTTGAGGATGGGAGCATAGGCTTTCAGATACATTTCAGCGGTGGCTTCGGCACGCTGAGGAGTCATGGACGAGTTTCCGCCGTGCCCCACCACGACGAGGGAAACTGGCTTCTCCAGGTCGAGGTCCGGTGATCCCAGAAGAAAAGTCCGGGTCTTGTAGTCGACGTGGTAACACTCGACCGCCATGGTCATCATCTGTCCTTTCAAATCCGGAAATTCAGGATAGCTGGCGCGAGGGGCTCGAATCGCATCTTCGAGCTGCTCCGCATTTTTCATGCCGGCTTTGCGAAGTTCTTCGAGCAGGGCGGCGGTCGCTTCGGCTGGAGCCTCGAATCGTTGGTCGATGTATTCGTCGATGGCCTTTGCGAATTTGGCATCCTGAGAAAGCGCTCCGGGAATAGAGCCAAGCAGGAGTCCAGCGAAACAGAGAGTTGAATTGAATTTCACACGCTATCGTTGCATGAATCGAATGCAGCGTTGAAGCAATTACTGTCGATTCTCCGAAAGTTGCATTTGGCCTCGATCGCTCAATTTGTTTGAATGATAAATGACGGAGTAGAGCGAAAGTAGCTGGTCAGGACTTCGATTTGCCTGTTTATCATGTATGAAATGAAAAAACTCCCCCGGCTCGAATCGCTTTTTTTGCTGGTCGCGTCGTTTCTACTCATCAGTACGAACTCGACTCTGGCCGAAGAACCGCAAAAGGGAGAAACGAAGAATTTGGACCTGGGGAAGGGCGTGAGTCTTGAGTTGGTCTACATCCCTCCGGGAAAATTCATAATGGGCAGCACGGCTGCGGAAAAGGAATGGGCGACAGGCATTGAAGGCGGCGCCAAACCGGGGACCGTGCGCGAGGAATACGAAGGTGAGCCGAGATCGATGCAGGTCGGCAGGGGATTCTGGATGGGGCGTACCGAGGTAAGTGTAGGGCAGTTTCGGCGGTTTGTAGAGGAGACAGGATACGTCACCGATGCGGAAAAGCCGGGTGGAGCGACGCAGTGTTTTGACCTGGATTGGGACCGCTATTACTTAGACTCCAAAATCGTGAACCCGTGGAAGTCGATGCCGGACAAGAGCTGGCGCGATCCGAATTTCGGGATCCCGATAAAGGAAAACTTCCCGGTTGTATGCGTCAGCTACCGGGATATGAAAGCCTTCTGTGGCTGGCTGACAGAAAGGGAGCGCAAGGCGAGCCGCATTCCCACCGATGCGGAAATTCGCCTGCCCACTGAGGCCGAATGGGCGTATGCCTGCCGCGGTGGCAGTCAGGAGAGTCACTTTTTCTGGTGGGGGAATGATCTGATGGAAGGCAAGGGCCGGCTCAATATTTCAGCCGTCGATTTTCTGCCTGGACGCGACACGGTCTGGCCCCTGGCAAATGCTCCCTGGAGCGACGGATTTGCATTCCTGTCACCAGTGGATCATTACGGCGAAAAGGGCCGAAACGGATTCGGCCTGGCCGACATGTGCGGCGGGGTGTGGGAGTTTGTCCTCGATCATTTTGATCCCGAGGGTGGGCACGAGAAAGTCTATTACGAGGACAGGGAGCAGTTGTCGGTATCACGCCCGGTATGCCGCGGCGGCAATTTTTTTGATGTTCCCGGCAACGCACGCTGTGCCGTCAGGCTGGGTATCTCTAGCGTTTCCTACTCCGATTCCCGGGATGGATTTCGGATTTGCATGGGGGTACTACAGAAGAGCAAGGCGATAGAACGAATCCGCTGACGCGCGATCACTGCACCCCCTCCAACCCGGTGCGATGCGCAATGATAGAGCAGCGGGGTTGAAAGAGTAATTTCCTAGTTGCAACCGGATTCAGGGGATACTCAGCGGCTTAAGAAGTCCCAAATATTTGGCCGTAGGGGACTTGCAAGTACAGCTGAAAAAGTTCGGATTTGCATCAAAATGGCGACCCGTACGGGATTGCTTTCCGCTTCACCTCCAGCTCTGCCGCATCGGCGAGTCTGGCGACGACGCCGAGGCCAAGGCGGCTCGCGTGCTCTTCGGCGGCATGATGACCTCCGCCCGCCACCTGTGGGGCGATTGGTACTACTGCACTTTCACCTCAACGCCATGCTCACCCGTCATTCGGCGGGACAATCTGGAAGCTGAACTCGGTGTCAGCGCGGAACATGTAGCCCCCCGGTTTGCCGTCGACCCCGTAGCTGATCAGCGTGACGGTGCCATCGTCGGCGACGTCGTAGAGAAAGACGGTGCCGGAA
>JABDJT010000128.1 GCA_013003335.1 Verrucomicrobiales bacterium
TCCGGTCGCGCAGGATCGCCGCGTTGTTCACCACGATATCGATTTCCCCGAACCGCTCGCCGGCCTGATCCAGCAGGCTGTTCACCGAATCCGGATTCCGCACATCGCCCGCAATCGCCTCCGCCCGATCACCGAGTCCTTCTGCCGCGGCACGGGCGTTTCCGCCATTTTTCCCGTCGGGGTCATCGAAAAAATTCAGGACAACGTTGGCTCCGGCGGCATGAAGAAGATTCGCGGTCATCAACCCGAGTCCCTGGCTCGCGCCGGTGACTACGGCTGTTTTTTCCGATAGATCGATCGAAACCATTGATGCGTTGTGTTCCGCGATTATTCACGCCCCGCCCTGCCCGGCAATCGCCAATTTCGAACCGGTTTTCGATTCAACAGGGTTCGTTCGTCGAACGTACCCTGTTCATTCGGTAAACATACCCAATCAACCCGAGAACAACGGACAGGATTCCCACTCCGTAACCTGTCACGACGACGAGCCGCTTTTCGATTTTCCACTTCCACGACCCGATCGAAGCGATGGTAAAAAAATTCCCGAAGGGGATCACTTCATATTCAATCAGCCCGAAATCCTGGTCCGCGATGGTCACGGCAAGGCGGTTTCTCTCCTCCGTCGTGGCAAATTGAGCGGCCGCGGGGATCGCGAAAATCCCGAGCAGAAAAACGGCGATCCATCGGGTTTTCATGGGCGGAAAATCAGGCTATCCCATTATCGCGAGCTTGTCGAACTTCGTGATTTGCGGCTGAATCGCGGCATGACTCTGCGCCTTCTTGCTGCCGTCCTGCTGGCATTTGTTACCGGTTTTCTCGAGGCAAAGCCGCCGAATTTTCTCATCATCGTGGCGGACGATTGCACCTACAACGACCTGCCGGTTTACGGGGGCGAAAATGCGAAAACGCCGAATATCGACGCGCTGGCGGCCCGCGGCCTCGTCTTCAACAAAGCCTACCTCGCCGAGGCCATGTGCCAGCCCTGCCGTGCTGAGCTTTACACCGGCCAATACCCGATCCGGAACGGCTGCGCGTGGAATCACTCGGCCTCCCGACCCACCACGAAAAGCCTGCCGCATTTCCTCGAACCGGCCGGTTATCGCGTCGGGCTGGCGGGGAAAGTCCACGTCAAACCGGAGGCTGCGTTTCCCTTCGAGACCGTGCCCGGTTTTGACAAGAGCTGCGTCCGCGACGTGACCCAGACCCACGACCTCGGCCCGGCGATCGATTTCATGTCGCGCGAAGAAGAGCAGGACCCTTTCTGCCTCGTCATCGCCCTGGTCGAGCCGCACATCCCGTGGACGATGGGCGATGCCTCCCAATACCCGCCCAAAAAAATCAAGCTGCCGCCGAACATTGCCGACACACCGGTGACGCGGCAGCATTTCGCCGATTACCTCGCCGAGATCACCTACATGGATAGCCAGGTCGGCGATATTCTCGATGCGCTGAAAAAATCCGGCTGCGCCGACAACACCCTCGTCCTTTTCACGTCTGAGCAGGGCTCCCAGTTTCCCGGCTGCAAATGGACCAACTGGGATACCGGCATTCACACCGCTCTCATCGCCGCCTGGCCCGGCCAGATTGAAGGCGGCAAACGCACCGACGCCCTCGTTCAGTATGCCGATTTCGCCCCGACACTGCTCGATCTTGCCGGAAAAAAAGACACCGCGCCGGAAGGTCACGTGTTCGACGGCACCAGTTTCGCCGGCGTGTTGCGCGGGGAAACCGACACCCACCGGAAATTCGCCTACGGCATCCACAACAACCTCCCCGAAGGTCCGCCCTACCCCATCCGCACCGTCACCGACGGCACCTACCGTTACATCCGCAACCTCCGGCCTGACGATCTTTACATCGAGAAACACCTCATGGGCGGCGGCCGGCTCAACAATCCCTACTGGGCCACCTGGGTCGGGGCCGACCCGCTGAAAAACCCCGGTGCCTACGATCTCGTGAAGCGCTACATGCGTCGCCCCGCCGAACAATTGTACCTCACCTCCTCCGATCCCTATGAAATGGAAAACCTCGCCGGCACCGCAGAGCACACCGGGGCTTTGGAGAAATTGCGCACCGAGCTCGATTCCTGGATGACAGAGCAAAAGGACCCCGGAGCGGCGGTGGATACGGAGGAAGCGCTCAAGAATTCCCGGAAGGGGACCCATGAATTTGGTCCGGCGACCGCCAAAAATTGACTCATGCTTCAACCCTGTTCATTCACCAAACCAACCCTGTTTGATCGATTTATGAAAAAACTCATTCAACTATGTTTCGTCCTGACGGCGACCGCTTTGATCACAGCCGCCGCCGACCGTCCCAACATCGTCCTGATCATGGTCGATGATCTCGGGTATTCGGATTTCGGGTGTTACGGGTCGGAGATTAAGACGCCGAATATCGATGTGCTGGCGGAAGGCGGGCTGCGATTCTCGCGCTTTTACAACACGGCGAAATGCCATAGCTCGCGGGTGTCGCTGCTGACGGGGCTGTATTGCAATCAGGCGGGCGCGGAGTCGCTGAATCGCGGGGTGACTATCGCGGAGGTGCTGGGCAAGGCGGGGTATTCGACGGCGATGGTGGGGAAATGGCATCTGCACAAGGAGCCGACCGATCGCGGGTTCGGGAAGTATTTCGGGCACCTGTCGGGCGCGACAAATTTTTTCACGGGCGACGACACGTTTCGCCTGAACGGAAAAAAGTGGGATGATTTTGACGACGATTTTTACACGACGGATGCGTGGGGGGCCTATTCGAAGCAGTTTCTCGGCGAGATGCTGGAAGAGAAACCGGACGCACCGTTTTTTCTCTACATCGCTCACAATGCGCCGCATTACCCACTCCACGTGCGGCAGGAAGATTACGACAAATATTCAGGCCGATACGATCGGGGCTGGGATGTGATTCGCACGGAGCGCCAGGAGAAGCAACGGAAAATGAACCTGTATCCGGAAGGCTGGGACCTCGCGCCGCGGCCGAAAAATGTGCCGGAGTGGGACACGCTTTCGAATGAGGGCAAGGGTTGGGAATCGAACCGGATGGCGGCGTTTGCGGGGATGGTAGACCGGGTGGATCAGGTCACGGGCGACCTGGTGGCCTATTTGAAGGAGCAGGGGAAATATGAAAACACGCTGATCCTGATTTGCTCGGACAACGGGGCCTGTCCCTTCGACCGGACGCGCGGGAAGGATCATGATCCGTGGAATGCGGAGAGTTACTGGTGTTACGACACCGGCTGGTCGCATGTCGGCAACACGCCCTTTCGCCTGCACAAGCAAAATCAGCATCAGGGCGGCATTTCCAGCCCAATGATCGCCCACTGGCCGGCAGGGATCGCGGCCGAAGAACGGGGAAAAATCACCGACCAGGTCGGGCACCTGATCGATTTCATGGCCACCGCGATCGATGTCGCGGAAACGGAATACCCGAAGGAGTGGCCGGGCATCGAGTTGGAGCCGTTGCAGGGCAAATCGCTGGTGCCGATTTTCCAAGGCGAAACCCGCGAGCCGCACGCCGATCTCTATTTTCAATTCGCCACCAACCGCGCCATCCGGCAGGGGAAATGGAAGCTGGTGAGCCATCGCCGGGCCAAGTGGGAGCTCTACGACATGGAAGCCGACGGCACAGAGATGCACGATCTCGCCGATGAAAAACCGGAGCTGGTCGAGAAACTCGCGAAGCGCTGGCACGAGCTGGCGGAGTTGGACCGGTTGAAGGCGCAAAATGCCGCTCCTGTGACGGACAAGGAGCCGCCGTTGTTGAAGAAAGATGGCCGACCGGAGGGCGGTGGCCAGGGGAAGAAGGCGAATGCGAAGAAGAAGGGGAAGGAAAAAGAGAGCGGCGCGAAGTGATGTGGGCTGAGGTGCAGCGAGATAAGCTGGAGGTAGCACGGGTTTTCCAACCCGTGGTGTGAAGCAGGGGGCAGAAGGTAGCGCGGACGCAGTGGAAAGTAGGATATGTTTTTCAACCCGTGGCGGAGAGAGCGGGCCTGTGAAACACGGGTTGGAAAACCCGTGCTACGAGGGAGAGCCGCGCAGCGGCGCAGGCACCTAGCCGCGGGGCTTGCCCCGTGGTTACGGATTCCCCCGGGGGAATCGCGGACCGTTTGGATGATGCGAATTTTTTACTTTCTCGCCACTTCCACACTCGCCGAAGCCAGCGCAGCAATTCCCTCTTCGCGACCCACAAACCCCATCGTCTCGTTCGTCGTCGCCTTGATGCCGACCCGGTCGACGGAAATCCCGAGCGCACCCGCGATTTTCTCCTTTATGGCCGGGGCGTGGGGCATCACTTTCGGCGCTTCGCAGATCAGGGTCGAATCGATGTTTACGATCCGGCCGCCCGGTTTTTCGCGCACCAGCTCAGCGGCTTTTTTCAGAATCTCGAGGCTGCTGATCCCTTCAATCGAATCATCGGTCGGAGGAAAATAAAAGCCGATGTCCGGTTCCCCAATCGCCCCGAGAATCGCATCGGCGATCGCGTGGCTGAGCACATCGGCATCGGAATGGCCGCTCAAACCGCGGTCGTGCTCGATCTCGACGCCGCCGAGAATCAGCTTCCGCCCTTCAGCGAATTGATGCACGTCGTATCCAATTCCAGTTCGGGTTTCCATGGCAAAAATCAATCAAACGCCCTCCAGCGGCAGGTTTCCGTTTGATGCGATGATGCCCATTTTATCCGTGTGGGATGTGGACGGCGTCAAATCCACCCGGCCACCGGCGCGTTCGACCAGCAATTCCCCGGCTGCGATGTCCCAGAGGCTGATCTGCTCCTCGATGTAAGCATCCAGCCGGCCGCAGGCGATGTAGGCGAGGGCGAGAGCGGCGCTGCCCATCATGCGCGATTTGCGGATTTTGTAGGCGATTGATTTGTAGCGCTCCAGCCCGGCATCCATGGCCTCCTTCGATTTGGAAAACCCGATCGTCATGACCGCGTCGCTCATTTCGCTGCGATCGCTGACAGAAATCGGTTTCCCGTTTCGCGTCGCCGGCCCCTCTGAGTCGACGGCGTAGAGCTCATCCATCATCGGATCGTAAATCACGCCGACCTTCAATTCGCCGTCCGACCGCATTGCGATCGACACGCAAAAATGGGGAATCCCGTAGAAAAAATTCACCGTTCCGTCGATCGGATCGACGATCCACTGGTTCGGGCTGCTTTGATTCCCCGCGAGCCCTTCTTCCCCGTAAATCGCGTGATCCGGAAACTGTGCGAGGATCAAGTCGGTGATCAGTTCCTGGCTTTTGACATCGAGGTTCAGCTTGATGTCGTGCGTGTGCATTTCGTCCACGAGCAAATCGCCTTCGAAATTTTCGCGCAGCAACGCACCGGCCGCTTT
>JABDJT010000140.1 GCA_013003335.1 Verrucomicrobiales bacterium
ACCCCTTACTGACCACCAGCCCGGCCACGATCCAGCCCAGCGTCGCGAACACGCGCACAATCGGATAATCCTTCTCCGGATTTTTCAGGTGCTTCAGACAGACGGTATTGGACAGCCCGAGGTTCGGCATAAAACACAACGCGTGCGCCAGGATGATCGCGAAGAAAATACCGGGCGTTTCGGCACTGGCAAATTGGGGGGCGATCGCCATCAACACCCCGGACAAGATCATCAGAATCCCCTGCAGGCGCTCCGCATTCATGAACCGGTCCGCGAAAACGCCCATGAAAAACGGTGTCACGATCGCTGCGATGGGCGTAGTCGAGTAAACCCAGCCAATCCAGTCGGACATGCCTTTTTCGGTCATAAAAATTCCGACTGACGCGAACCACGCCCCCCAAACGAAGAAGAGGATGAACATCATCACGCTCAAGTTGATGAACAGCCCGAGGGGCGATTTTTGCGGGGAAACGACGGCGGATTGCGACATGACGCCGGAATCCTGCCAGCGATTGCGAATTCGAGGCAAGTAAACAACCACCGTGATCCGGCCGATTTTTCTCGCGTCACAAATCGCTTCGGATTACGGGTTATTCATGGGCAACTACGGGCAACACCGAAATCGAATAAACAGGGTTGGTTCACCGAACGTACCCTGTTGGATCGTTTTTCTCCTCGCCGTGCTCGGGACAGGTTCTGCTTTTTCCCAAGCCAAAAAGCCGATTCACTCGCTGAATGACGTGCCGGTTTTCAAGGCGGCTCTCGGAAAATGGAAGGGCGTTGGAGTTGGGTTCGACATTGTCGAAGACAGGGCGAAGGAAGGCGTGACACACCGCGATGAATGGGAGGCGAAATTTCGCCGCAACGCCCACGTTCTGGAAATGACGGGGTTGGTGACCCGGCAGGGCGGCGTGGAATTGCCGTATTCCTGGGTCTTCCGGTTCAACGGAAATCGCGACAAAATCACGGCGAGCTACGAAATGGCGACCGGACAGGAGGGCACGCTGGAGGTTTTGCTGATTGCCGACGGTCGGCGTGTCCAGATTCGCCGCCCGAAGGGCGCCAAGACCGGGATCGACATGGAAATGGACATCTATTTCGACAAAGACGATCTCGTGATCGATTCACTGATCCGGAACGTGAGAGGCGAGGAGGTTTACAAATCCTCGACCCGGTACACGAAAAACGGCGACGCCCCGGAGTAGTCGGGAGGTCGCCGTCTTCGAAAAGTTTCAGGATGATCAATGGTACGAGGCCTGCGCGCCTTTGATGTCGCGCTTTTTCAGCCACGGCATGCAATCGCGGAGACGCTTGCCGACCACTTCAATCTCGTGTTCTTCGCCTTCTTTGCGGAGTTGATTGAATTTGTCCTGGCCGGACTCGCATTCGGCGATCCATTCGCGGGCAAATTCGCCGTTCTGAATCGCGGTGAGCGCGTCTCTCATTTTCTCCTTCACCGAAGCATCGATGATCTTCGGTCCGACGGTCACGTCGCCCCATTCAGCGGTCTCAGAAATCGAGAAACGCATCCCGGCGATGCCGGATTCGTTAATCAAATCGACGATCAACTTCATTTCGTGAAGACACTCGAAGTAGGCCATCTCGGGCTGGTAACCGGCCTCGACGAGGACTTCAAAACCAGTGGAAATCAGCGCGGTAACGCCGCCGCAAAGGACGGTCTGCTCGCCGAACAAGTCGGTTTCGGTTTCTTCTTTGAAATCAGTTTCAAACACACCGGCGCGCGTCCCACCGACTCCCTTCGCCCAGGCCAACGCGATGTTCTTCGCGTTTCCGTCTGCGTCGTTGTGCACGGCGATGAGAGCCGGCACGCCTTTGCCTTCGACAAACTGGCGGCGGACGATATGGCCGGGGCCCTTCGGCGCGACCATGATGACGTTCACGTTCGTCGGCGCTTCGATCGTCTTAAAGTGAACGGCAAATCCGTGGCTGAAGAGGAGCGTTTTGCCTTCGCAGAGGTTGTCAGCGATGTCGGCGTTGTAGATCGCGGCGATTTTCGTGTCCGGTACGGCAACAAAAATGACATCAGCAGCTTTCACCGCGTCGCCGGTGTCCATCACTTCGAAACCGTATTCTGCCGCGACTTCGCGGGATTTACTGCCGGCGTAGAGGCCAATGATGACGTTAACGCCGGAATCTTTGAGGTTCAGCGCGTGCGCGTGGCCCTGGGAGCCAAAACCAATCACGGCGCAGGTTTTGCCCTGCAACACGGAAAGGTCGGCGTCTTCGTCGGTGTAAATTTTTGCTGCCATTTTTTTCTATAGGTCTGATTTTTCGGGCCGCTAGATTGCGCCGAAACCCGTGATCGGTCAAACGGTAATCTCGCCGCGAAACGAGCCAACAGGGTCGGTTCACCAAACGTACCCTGTATGATCGATTTTACGCCTTTTTCTCGAGTCGCGTCGACCCGGTCATCTCGGCCGGCTGTTCCAGCCCCATCATGTCGAGGAGGGTCGGCGCGATATCAGCAAGAATCCCATCAGTCAGTTCGTATTCGTCGGCGTCATCGGCCACGTAGATGAGGTGCACGAGATTGGTGGTATGGGCCGTATGCGGTTTACCGTCTTCGGTCAGCATCTGGTCGCAGTTGCCGTGGTCGGCGGTAATGAGAAGTTTTCCGCCCAGTTCAAGGACACGCTCGACAACCCGCCTGGTGCACTCATCGATTTTTTCAACGGCCTTGATCGCTGCCTGAATCGAACCGGTATGCCCAACCATGTCGGGATTCGCGAAATTCAGAATCGCGAGATCGTAACCTTCGATTTTCGCGCAAATCGTCTGCGTGACTTCCTCGGCCGCCATCTCGGGCTTTTGATCATAAGTCTGCACATCTTTCGGTGACTGCAAAAGCTCTCGGTCCTCGTTCGGGAACGGCTCCTCGACGCCGCCGTTGAAGAAAAAGCTGACATGCGGATATTTCTCTGTCTCCGCAATTCGAAGCTGATTTTTCCCGGCATCCGCCACGACTTTTCCGAGCACGTTGTGGAGTTCCTCCGGCGGAAAAACGACGGGGCATTCGTAATTTTCATCATACTCCGTCAGCGTCACGTAATGCACGTCCGGGACGGCTCCACGGGCGTGGCCGGAAAATGATTTATCCAAAATCGCCTGGCTGAACTGACGGGCGCGGTCGGCGCGAAAATTGAAAAACAGGATCACATCGCCATCGCGAACACGCTGCTCGTTCGGCGCTTCAAAAATCATCGGCAGAAGAAATTCGTCGGTCTTCTCCTGCTCGTATTT
>JABDJT010000265.1 GCA_013003335.1 Verrucomicrobiales bacterium
CGTTTGATTCCAGCAAAACTGTCAAATCTGATTTGCTTGTGCTGAAACTTAAGCCAGACGATGCCGCAGAGGCAAAGTCACCTAAGGATGCAACTGAGCCAACCGACGAAGGCGGATAACAAATGCAATGCACCGGAGCCGCGAAGCCGGGCGTTTTCAAAATGGACAATCACTCGTCGCGGCCCGGTGATTGCGGACGTTAGCCGGAATAGTTCATGAAACGATTCGACAAAAACCTCGCCCCAATCGTGTTTGTTCTCTTCCTACCGATAGTTGGCTGCAATCCAACCACTACTTCGAATACGGAAGAGTCCATCATCGGGTTCTGGCGTGTCGTTGAAGCCTCGGCCGACGGTGATCCCTACCCGGAGTATATCGGTACGATCTACGAGTTTCGAGAGGACAACACGCTGCGGTTCGTCAGCGCCGAGAACGAAGGGATCCAGGAGTATCGAATCGATGTTGAGAAGCAACCGAAGACACTGGCTACGTGGTTCTTTTATCCAGAGACCGCAGATTCCGGTATCTACACACTGAGTCAGGGAGTTCTGAGGCTACGCACTGCTCTTGACGCGCAAGACTTGCAGTTCTCCAGCAATCCGACCGGTCGATGGTGGGAATACGAATTCATTCGAATCACCGAAGAAGAAGCAGCTTCGGCGATAGATTTGCTCCAGGAAAAGCATTTGGAGGGCGACGCGTAGATGCTCACTAGCCAAATCAATTGCGGCGAACAAGGCAGTGGTGGCAACAGGCTACTCGCCGCGATGCGATTTGACCCTTTTCATTTATCCGCTTAACCCTGTTCCGAAATCGCGGAGGCTGGTCTAATGATGGAAGGACCGGATCATGTCAATTCAATCCATTGCGGAAATGCTGTTGTTTGCCGCTTTCCTCCTCATCTATCTGAGTCATCTCCCGATCATGGCGGTTATGGCCGGGAAGATGGGCTTTCGCGACGCCCGGCTGAACCTTTATGCTGTGCTGTCTCTACTTCCGTTTCTCGTCTCCGGGTTGCTCCTGTTGCTGGGTCCACAGGATCTGGGTGGAAGGGTTGCGTTGTCGAATTTTCTCCCGGTGATCTTCATCCTGTTTGTCGCTGACTGGCTGTTCTGCACGGTCTTTCTCTTTGTCGGCGTCAGAAATCTTGAAAAGGGAAGCAAGGTAAGAGCCCAGGTATCGGCCACCGTTTCGTTGGTGCTCTCATGCGCGGCCGCGGTTGGCGCGGGTTTCGCCACGGTGTAGACCCGCGGGCTGGGCGGCACCACTGCGAGCGGGGCATTCACTGTCCTTCGCTCTGGAGTCGAATGTTCCTGTGCCGCCACACTGGAGCTATTGCCTGCTCCCGCCGAAAAAAACGGGCACCGGATTTCTCCGATGCCCGTTTCCGGTTTGGGTTGGTTTGAAAAGGTGAAAAGTGATCCGTTCCGCTCACTTCTGCTTCGCGAGACGCTCGGCTTCGGCCTTGGCGATGATTTCCTCGGACACATTCTTGGGACACGGGGAGTAGCGCTCGAATTCCATTGAGAACTGGCCGCGACCGGAGGTCATGGTCCGCAAATCACCGATATAACCGAACATGTCGGCCAGGGGCGCTTCGGCTTTCACGCGAATACCGGTCGGGGTGGTGTCCTGCGAGGTGATGATGCCGCGGCACCGGTTGAGGTCGCCGATGACGTCACCCACGTTATCTTCGGGGGTGAACACGTCGACTTTCATGATCGGCTCGAGGAGCTGGGCCCCGGCTTTCGGAATGGTCTGGCGATAAGCTGCCTTGGCGGCGATTTCGAAGGCCACAGCCGAGGAATCGACCGCGTGGAAACCGCCGTCATACAGCGTCACCTTCACATTCAGCATCGGGAACCCGGCGAGCACACCTTTTTCCATGGAAAGACGGAAGCCTTTCTGAACGGCGGGCCAGTATTCACGCGGGACGTTTCCGCCAACGACCTTCGATTCGAACTCGAAGTTATCAGCCTCGGAATCTTCCGGAAGCGGCTCGATGATGTAGTCAATTTTCGCAAACTGACCGGAACCACCGGACTGCTTTTTGTGGGTGTAGGAATCGTCGATCCGCTGGGTGATGGTCTCGCGGTAGGCGACCTGCGGGGCACCGACTGTCACTTCAACGCCGTGAGTTCGCTTCAGGATATCGACCTTGATGTCGAGGTGAAGCTCGCCCATGCCCTTGAGGATCGTTTCGCCGGAGTCCTGGTCGGTTTCAACGTGGAACGACGGGTCTTCCTTGACCATCTTGCCGATGGCGACACCGAGTTTCTCGGCGTTGGCCTTGTCAATCGGTTCGACGGCAATCGAGATCACCGGGTCGGGGAATCTCATCGGTTCCAGCGTGGCCGCGTCCTTGGGATCACACAGGGTATGCCCGGTCTGGACGTTCTTCAGCCCCACGAGGGCGATGATGTCGCCCGCCTGGGCGAAGTCGAGATCCTCCCGGGAATCGGCGTGCATCTCGACGAGTCGTCCGACCCGCTCGGTCTTGCCGGTAAAGGTATTCAGCAGGGTGTCGCCTTTTTTCACCGTGCCGGAATAGATCCGGGTGAAGGTCAGCGAACCGTACTGGTCGTCCATGATTTTGAAAGCAAGAGCCCGAAGCGGTTGGCCGGGATCGACCTCAGCGAATTCGCCCGTTTCGTTGCCTTCGAGGTCCATTTCCGGTTGAGCCGGCACTTCCGTCGGGGATGGCAGGTAATCGACCACCGCATTCAGCACGTTCTGGACGCCCTTGTTTTTGAAAGCCGAACCACAGAGAGTCGGGAAGAAATCGAGAGCGATCGTGCCCTTGCGGATGCACATTTTCAGCGTGTCGATATCCGGCTCATTACCTTCGAGATACTGCTCCAGGGCATCGTCGTCCTGCTCCACCGCCATCTCGATCATCTCGTTGCGGTATTCCTCGACCTTGTCGACCATGTCGGCCGGCACGTCCTGAATTTCGTATTTTTCCGGGTCACCGGATTCATCCCAGACCCAGGCTTTGCGGGTCAAAAGATCGACCACGCCGACGAAATCGTCTTCGATTCCAATGGGCAGCGTCAGGACGAGCGGCTTGGCGGCCAGCACTTCCTTGATCTGATCCACGACACGGTAAAAATCCGCACCGAGGCGATCCAGCTTGTTCACGAAAATGACGCGGGCGACCTTGGAGTCGTTGGCGTAACGCCAGTTCGTTTCCGACTGGGGTTCCACCCCGCCGGAGCCACAGAACACGCCGACACCGCCATCGAGCACCTTCAGCGAGCGGTACACCTCGATGGTGAAATCCACGTGGCCGGGAGTATCGATGATATTGAACCGGTGATCGTCCCAGAAACAGGTCGTGGCAGCGGACTGAATCGTGATGCCACGCTCCTGCTCCTGATCCATGAAATCGGTCGTTGCTTCGCCGTCGTGAACCTCGCCGGTTTTGTGAATTTTACCGGTGAGCTTCAGGATACGTTCAGTGGTCGTCGTTTTACCGGCGTCCACGTGGGCGAAAATCCCGATGTTGCGATATTTGGAAAGGTCTGCTGCCATTTTTCTATTGGTTAATTACTGGGGCGTTCGGATACGGAAAGCAGGCAAAAATTGAGGCTCGATAGCTGAATCAATACCGCCCTTTCGCAACTGCGAAACACACCCCGTTTTCAGAACGCGGGGAATGTGGACTGAATTCCGGGGAATTCAAGCGGGTGAGACCACTTTTCTCACGAGTGCGCCATTCCCAGGTCGGCGAGGATTTCCTGGCCCGCAATTCCACGGCTGGCGTCGCTTGAGAGAAAGAGGATCACGCCCGCCATATCCTCCGGCTGGAGCAGTCGCGGCACGCACTGTTTCTCGTGCAGCATCGCCTTCACCTCGTCGGTCACGTAGTCCCGCAGTTGCCGTTCGGTCATCACCCAGCCGGGCGACAGGCAGTTGACGCGAATTTTTTCCGGACCCAGCTCCCGAGCCAGTGATCGGGTGAACCCCTGGATGCCTGCTTTCGTCGCGACGTAGGCACACATCTGCGGCGGCGCAATGTGAAAGGTCACCGAGGAGAGATTCACAATCGCCGCATCCGACTCGGCCGTTTCGAAATGCGGAGCCAATTCGCGGCAGGTAATCGCCATGGCGCGGATATTGGTGGCGAACAGGTCATCCCAGTTTTCCATCGTCAATTCCGCCAGCGGAATGCGTGGGTCGCAGGCCGCGTTGTTGACCAGTGCCTTGATTTTTCCTGCGGAACTCACGATTCCTCCCAGCCAGTTCACGATTTGGCTTTCCTCCCGCAAATCGACCTGCGAAAACGTCGCGTTCGCGATTTCAGCCTCCAGTTTTTCGCCGCGTTCCGCATCGATGTCGCAGAAAAAGACCCGGGCACCCTGTTCCGCAAACGCCCGCACCGCTGCTTCACCGATCCCCTGTCCGCCGCCGGTGAGAACGACGTTGGCATTTTTTAAATCGGGATATGTGGCAGCAGGCGCAGTCATGGCCCGTGTTGTAACCGAAGCCGGAAAACGAATCAACAGGGTACGTTCGTCGGGTTAACTCATTCACAACGCACAGGAGTCTTGCGGAGCCGGTTCCCGGCTGTCCTCAGACCGGGGGACAAGCCCGCCTTCTTCCTGTGCTCTCGCAAGGGGCCGGATGACAAGCATCGGGAACCGGTTATCTTCTCCCGAAGATGACCGAATTTCTTCCCGCCCGATCAGTATCCGAAGGCTCCATTCTCGCCATCGTCGCTCCGGCGGGGCCGTTTGATCGCGAGGCCTTCGAAGCAGGCGTGAAGTGGCTGCGCGAACGCTACGAGGTGCGATTCAGCGACGGCATTTTTTCGAAGACAGGCTATTTCGCCGGCTCGGACGTGCGTCGCCGCCGGGAATTGCAGGACGCGATCGACGATCCGGAAGTGGATGCGATTCTGTGCGCGCGGGGCGGTTTCGGAGCGACCCGGTTGCTGCCGGAACTGGATCCCGAGACGGTCACCGCCGCCAATAAGCTGCTGGTCGGATTCAGCGACGTGACGGCTCTTCACGCGTTGTGGGCGCGGGCCGGCGTGCGATCGGTTCATGCCCCGATGGTGGCGGCTCTCGGCAGCGCGAGCGGGGAAACGCGGCAGAAATGGATCGATGCCCTGGAAGACCGGGAAGGGGAGTCATGTCCGCGGGTTTTTGAGCTGGAAACGATTTCAAGCGCGGCGGAATTGCCGGTGGAAGGGCGCCTGTTCGGCGGAAACCTGGCGGTGCTCGGGGCATTGATCGGGACGCCGTATGCGCCGCCACTGGAAGAGACCATTTTGTTTCTCGAGGATGTCGGCGAACGACCCTACCGCGTCGACCGGATGCTGACGACAATGCGGCAGGCCGGCTGGCTGGAAGCGGTGGAAGGAGTGGTGCTCGGTGCGTTCACGGAAAGCCAGCCGGGGGATGATGGAATCTCCATTGAGGATGTGTTCCGCGATCATTTCGGCGAGTGGAAAAAGCCGGTGCTGTCGGGGCTGGCCGCCGGTCACATCCGCGAGAACGAGCCGCTGGTTTTTGGCAAAACCGCCCGGATCCTGGGCGGGAATTTGGAACTGGACTGAGGATCAGCCGAACAATTCCGGGTAGTGTGCCATCGCTTTCTCGAGGCAGCGCGCCTTGATGGCGTCGTGGTCCGAAAGCTGAGCTACTTCTTTGACGAAAGCGCGGCAGTCATTTGTTTCCAGTGTCGAGATGGCTTTCCGGACCCGCAAAATCTGGGCCGAGCCGACGGAAAGCTCATCGACTCCGAGCCCGACGAAAATCGGTGTCATGTGTAGATCACCCGCGGCCTCTCCGCAGATTCCGCACCAGATTCCGTGACGGTGAGCCGAATCGATTGTGATGCGGATCAGTTCGATGATGGCCGGATGCATCGGCTGATACAGATCAGCGACGCGGTCATTCACGCGGTCGACAGCGGTGGTGTACTGGATCAGGTCGTTGGTTCCGATCGAGAAAAAGTCGACTTCCTTCGCAAAATGATCGGCGATGAGAGCCGCGCTGGGGATCTCGATCATGGCGCCGGTTTCGATTTCAGAATCAAACGGGATACCTGCCGCATCCAGCTCACATTTGCTTTCATCGAGTAGGCGATTGGCTTGTCGAAGTTCGTCGATGTTGCAGAGAAACGGATACATGATCCGCACTTTTCCGTGGGCGCTGGCTCGCAGGATCGCCCGGAGCTGGATCTTGAATTCCTCCGGCCGGCTCAGGCTGACGCGGATTCCCCGCCAGCCGAGAAACGGGTTCGGCTCCGGTTCGTCAAAAGCATGCGGCCACAGCTTGTCACCACCGATGTCGAGAGTCCGGATGATCACCCCGTGTGGAGAAACGCCCTTGGCGACGGTTGTGTAATTCTCAGCCTGCTGATCCTCGGCGCGAAGCGCGATTTCGTTCAGGTAGAAAAATTCGGTCCGGTACAGTCCGACGCCTTCGCCGCCCTGTTCGTGAACTTGGGTGAGTTCGTCGGTAAACTCGATGTTGGCTGAAAGAATGATCTTCTGGCCATCCGCGGTGACGGTATCCGCGCCCCGGAACTTCGCGAGGTCCGATAAAACTTCGCTTTCCTGAGCCTGGAACTTCTCGTATTCGCGGATGGTCTCTTCGCTGGGGCGAATGATGAAAAGGCCGTGATACCCGTCCAGGAGAGCTTCGTCGCCCGGTTCGAGGGCATCGGTGAACTGGTGCAGAGCGACGACCGCCGGAATATTCAGCGACCGGGCCATGATGGCCGTGTGCGAGGTCGGGCTGCCGGCTTCCGTTGCGAATCCGAGGACCTGCTCGCGGTTGAGCGACACAGTGTCTGACGGCGTCAAATCATGAGCCGCGAGGATGCAGGGCTCGTCGATTTTTGCGGCGGAGGATTTTCCATCGTCGCCGGGGTAGCGGAGATTTCGCAAAACCCGCCGTGCCACGTCTTCCACGTCGATGGCCCGTTCCTGCAGGTAGGGATCGGTAATCCGCCGGAGAGAATCCAGGTAGCGCTCGATGACTTCGAAATAGGCCCGATCGACCGTTTTCAAATCCGAGGCGACCAGCCGCTTCACTTCCTCGATGACGGCCTGATCCTCCAGGACCAGCAAATGGGCATCAAAAATCCCGGCGTGATCAGCTCCCTCGATTTCCGATTGCAGGGCGACGATCTGCTCCCGCGTGGCGAGGATGGCTTCCTTGAGCCGGAAGTGTTCGGCCTCGACTTCGTCCGCAGTGATGCTCCGGCTTTCCGGTTCTTCAAAGGAATCACCCGACAGGAGAACAATCCCGCGGGCAATTCCCGGCGAAACGCCGATGCCCTGCAAGCGCAACTCCTTACGTGTTGAAGACGAACTCATGGATTTCTTGCCTCCCTCCGCCCAACCCGGGCGCACTCAGCAGAAATGATACCAAAACCGGCGGAAAATCGGGCCTATTCTTACCGAAATCCGAAAGAATTCAAGGCTCAGCCTCAAATCCGCACTCGATCAGTGCCCCCAGCTCTTTCAGGGCCTCGTCGCAATCGGGTCCGTCGGCGCTCACCGTGATAATTGCCCCCTGTTCGGCGGCGAGGATCATGAGCCCCATGATGCTCTTCCCGTTGACTTCTTCGTCGCCTTTTTTGACCCAGATTTCCGATTTGAATCGGTTGGAAAGCTTCACAAACTTCGCCGCAGGACGGGCGTGAAGCCCCTCCGGATTGGGAATTGTGAAGTTTTGTTCAGCCATTTTGGCTAGGAATAATCAGATGACCGATTTTCGCTGTTCGCTCATCTTTTTCAACAGTTTCTTATTGAATTCCAAGGCCGTGTCATGTCCCAGCGACTTGAGCTTCTGGTCAAGCGCTGCGACTTCGATCAATTGAGCCATGTCCCGGCCGGGTGCCACGGGCAGTTCCACATGTGGAACTTTCATACCGAGTAAAGGAAAATTTTGCTGCTCCATTCCCAGCCGGTCCACTTCGTTCATGTCGTCGGCCGGAACCAGCGTGACCACCAGGTCGAGTCGCTTCTCGGTCCGGAACGTCCCTACTCCGAAAAGGGCCGCGACGTTGATGATCCCGAGACCACGGACTTCCATGTGACTCCGCCCCAACTCGGGCGCGGTTCCGATAATTTCCCTCCCCTCGATATTTCGCAGCCGGACAACATCATCCGCCACGAGGCTGGCTCCCCGTCGCAGCAGGGCCAGCACTGTCTCGCTTTTGCCCGTCCCGCTATCCCCCCGTATGAGAATTCCGATGCCCATCGAGTCGACCATGCAGCCGTGTTCTGTCGTGCGGGGGGCAAAATCCCACTCCAACCGGACCGTGGCGGCATTGATGAAATTCATCGTCACCATCGAGGTGTGGAAAATGGAAATGCCGGCGTCGTTGGCGATTTTTGTCAGTTCGGGAGTCAGCGAATCCCCCCGGCTGATCACGATGCAGGGGATATTCCGCCGACACAGTTCGCGGAACCGCTTGGCGGCATTTTCATCGCTGAGGTGTTTCAAATACGAGCGCTCCGCCTTTCCGATCACCTGGATACGGTGCAGGGCGAAATAGGTGTAAAATCCGGATAACGCCAGGCCCGGACGGTTGATCGTGGGCTCGCGAATCAGCCTGTCGTATCCGACCTTGGAGCCTTCCAGCGTCAATTTCAGGCCTTTTCCGTGCCGCTCGAAAAACTCACCGACAGACAAGGTCGGAGCAGGGGCTTTTTTAGCCGGGGAACGGCTGATGGGAGGAGTTTCCGACATTTTTAACCAAAATAGGCAATTTTTCCGGCCGTGACACTCAAAAAAAAACGAACGAACAGGGTTCGTTTGGCGAACCAACCCTGTTGATTCGAACTCATGCGCGGCGGGCGTAGGGGAAATCAGGCTCGCGCCGCAAGTCCACCGCGCCGCCTTTCCCCCGCGATTTTCCGAGAATCCACAGGGACCAGAACGGGATGTTGATCAGGAAGATCCAGAGCAGGTAATTGTTGAATTGAAACCGCAGTCCCATCGTGGATTCGATGCCGACGTGCAGCGATACGAGCAGGATTCCTCCGACCAGTAGTGTCTTCCGGTTGACCAGTGCGAGAAAGGCGAGCAGTTCGAGCAGGAAACCGCCTCCGAGGAGCAGTCGCGTCAGCCACGGATGGTCGATCATCCAGTTGGCGATCTCGTATTTCCGGTCATTGAGCGGACTGGATTGCAGGTAGTCGTTGAAGCGCTGTGCGTTCGATTTTAACAGCTCCAGGCCGATGTCGGGGGAATCCCAGATCCAAATACCGCGCGACCGGATGAGCTTGATCGCCCCGGCGACGACGTAGGTACCGATGATGATGTGTGTCGCAAAATGGATCGACCAGTCCGAGACGGTGAACTTGGGATTGGAGAAAGTTTTTTTCCGGAAAATCGCGATGAGATACACCACCCACTGCGTCAGCAGCACGAGCGAGACGATTTGCATGGTGTGCGTGGTCGAGCCCTGCGAATTTTTCAGGGAATACGTCAGGATGTGAAACACGGTGACCAGTCCCAGCCCCACTGGCATTGCCACGCCGAAGGCGTAAAAGAGCAGACCGACGGCAGCCACCCAGTAGAAAATCCGATAGATCAGCAAATCGGAGAGGAACGTAAGATTGATGAAACGGGCGATGCCGCTGGGGTCGGACTGGGTGGTAAATTCGTGGATGTGTTCCGGATTGGGAAACGTGATGAACACCACGACAGCAAAAGCCATCCGCATCGCGAGCGTTTCAATCAGGCCGCGCGATTCCACCCGGCAGCCGTTCCGCAGTTTTTCCAGCAGCCATTTCATGTCAATCAGCCGGCGGATTCTGCGGCGAACCGGTCAATTTCCTTTCTGCGATCAACCGGTTCGTTTCGATCAATTCGGAACCCTTCCGCTGAATGTCCGCCCGGCGGAGGCGGATGATGTCCGGTTTGTTCCGGGTCCATTTCCCGCGGTGTTCCCCCCGTTCGAGAATGTAATCGAACAGCTTTTGCCCACAGGTTTCCTGGTCGCTGGCCGGCAGTTCGGAGGCTTTTATGCGGTGCCCGGCCTCCTTTTCCCGCTGCTCCGCCAGGGCAGTCAGATAGCTGTGGTATTTCTTTTTCAGGTTGGAAGCCGCCATCCCGAAATTGGTTTTCGTGCCGAGATTGTTTCCTTCGCCGTCCGTCAGGTAAAAATAGTGCGTCTCCGGTGCGACATGGGAATACATCGGAAAGTGGGAAAACGGATAGTTTTCCTTCACCAGCAGGGAAAAGGCGACGAAGGCCCACATGACGAACAGCGGATGCCGCGCCAGGGAGCGAAGACGGGGAGGGACGGGCATCAGACATGTTCGAAACGCGTGGCTGCAGCGATTCCATAGGGCGAAAAAACGAACGAAAAGGGTTGGTTCGCCAATCGAACCCTGTTGATTCGTACCGCGATCCGGCAAAGAGTGGGGCGATGTTTCCGGATGGACAGGACCCCGACCGCAAGCCGGCCACGAAAAACGAAAAGGCACTGGTGTGGTTTCTCGTGCTGGTTTTCGGAGGCCTGATGACGGTGGAACTGGTGATCAACTATTCGCCGGTGAAACTCGGTGTGCCGTTTTTCCTGCTATCCTGGCCGGTGCTGCTGGCGATTCACGAATTCGGGCACGCTATTATGGCCCGCCTCGTCGGCTGGCATGTGGAACTGGTGGCGATCGGCTCCGGTCAGCCCCGGTTTCGGCGCAGGATTTTCGGGCTTCAGGTCGAATTTCGCTCGATTCCGCTGTCAGGTTTCGCGCTCACCCGGGCAGGAGATTTGATTCAACCGCGGCTGAAACAGTTCCTGATTTACGCGGCAGGACCGGGCGTCGAGCTGCTGCTCGTTCTTCTGATTTCCGCCCAGATCGGTTGGGAGAAGATGCTGACCCGGACGGACAGCATTCCGATGATCGCCGTGCAGTCCTTTTGCGTGGCAGCGCTGCTCGGAGCGGTGGTAAACCTGATTCCTTTTCCGCATCGCACGGAGCAGGGACTGGCGTGGTCGGACGGCCTCGGGATGCTGATGAGCTGGCGGCTGCCGGACGAATTTTTTGCCCGCCAGATCGGGCGTTGATGGCATGATTTGCTGCCGTTACTGGGCCCGGATCAGGGCCGCTTCACGCGGTGAAACCGGACGGACATTCACCGTCGTTTTCAGCGGCACCGAAATCTCCGGATTTTCCTCGAACAGGAGGCGTTCGTAGATCATGTAGATTTTGCCGTCCGTGTTCGGTGAAATGGTGCGTTGGCCGAGGGCGCGATTGACGTGAATCGGCTCCGTGCCGGTGATGATTTCGAGGGCGAACTGCTGGTTGCCGGCTTTACCGAAGGACTGATCGACTTTTGCCATCGCTTTCGCCATTTCGAGAAGCGGACGGAACAGTTCCTGGTAACGGACTTTGCCGTCGACGATTTTCGGGGGATCCACCTTCGGCAGGGCGAGCTTCACGGAAATATTCAGGGAACCCTTGGGCTGGTTTGCTACCAGGTGCGGGTTCTGCTCATACATGTCGATCGAGTACGGGACCTGGAAATAGCCTTCTTCGCTGACCGGCAGGACCATCGGGACATCGGGCGTATCGATAAAGAGCTCGATTTCGGAGGGCTTCACACCGGCGCGGGTCGAGGAAATCTGGAGGGTGTAGATTTTGGCGTCCTTGGGCTGGGACGCGTCGCTCTGGGCGATTTTGATCAAATCCTGATAGGGCAGTTTCGCATTCTGATTCGGATCGATCTTCAGTTGTTCGTCCTTCGGAATCTGCGGTCCGGGCCGTTTTTCGTTTTCCTTGTCCAACTGGGAAGGCGTCATCCGCTTGGCGCTGATGAGCGGAATCCGGACACCGGATTTCGCGGAAGGGGGCTGATTCCCGGCATTGGGAGCGGCCGGTTTGGGATCAACCGGCTGCGGAGGCTGCTGCGTGACTTCGCCGGTGGTGACCTGCCCGGAGGCGAAAGGGGCCGAAAAAAGAATGACCGCGCAGCCGCAAAAAACAGCTGCGTAAAACCCGTGTGTGTTTCGCATGGCGGAAAGATTATCCGCTAATCCGGCCAATTCGTCGAGCCAATTTTATTTTCCAGAATCAGCCTGCTTTTCCAGAAAAATCCGGATTCCATCGGCACACATCTCGGTTCCGTTGATCTGCTGCACGGCCCTCCATTCCTCCGGTGAAACGCCCGCCTGGAAGGCTCGTTCCATCTGGAAAGCAGTGTAGGCGATCTGAACGGTGGTTTCGTCGGCGTTCTCGTCGAGCCGGTCCTGGACAAAAAGGACGGCATCCCGGAGTTCTTTGCGAAAGGCCTCGAAATGGGACTCAGGGCTTTCAACCGGTTCTCCGAAATGAGTCAGGAACACGCGGCTGAAGTTTTCCGATTCGAGCCGCGAAAGGGATTCAAGAAAGCAGGGAAGATCGAATTGCGGTGGGGCGGAGGTGACGGAAACGTACTTCGTTCGGGTCGTTTTCGCACCGGCGGCATCTCCGGCAAACAGCAGGTCACCGATGGCGAATGCGTGGTGATGGAATGCGTGCCCGGGGGTATCGAGAGCCCGAATCGTCAATCCAGCGACGTTCGTTTCGGCCCTGTCTTCCAGGCTGATGACGTGTTCCGCGGGAGCCGGGGTCATGTCGCCCCAAAGGGAATCGAAACGGTCTTCGTATACTGCACGGGCACTCTCAATCAGGCGGGAGGGATCGACGAGGTGTTTCACGCCGCGAAAATGGACGTGGACCGGAATGCCGCGCTCCGCGAACCAACCTGCCGCACCGGCGTGGTCAAGGTGGATGTGCGTCACGAAAATTGCGCTCAGGTCGGTACCGGGATCAAACCCCGCTTCCCGGATGGCCTCCAGCAGCCGTTCCCGTGTCGATTCCGGTCCCGTTTCGATCAGGACTAATCCGTCCGGCCCCTCTACCAGGAAGGCGGCGATGATCCCCGGGCATCCCTGGAACCGGAGATCAAGCGTGTGAATTTTCGGGACGGTTTCCGCCATGGTTCAAGGGCAGGAGCATGTCAGGAGAGCCGGAACGAATCAACCCCGTTCGTTCGCCGAAACGAACCTGCTGATTCGAAATTTATAAAACCCAACGAAGCATAACTCTTTTTATTTTTAAATTTAAAATAAACTTCAAAATATTTTTATAAATTTAAAATTTTTGAAGGAGTCGTTCCGCCTCGGTGTATTGGCGGCTTTCGGCTTTCGGCTTTTGGGGATTGGAGATTGGAGATTGGAGATTGGAGATTGGAGATTGGGC
>JABDJT010000152.1 GCA_013003335.1 Verrucomicrobiales bacterium
CACCGATTTCACGCAGGACGTCATCCACGTTGATCCGGTTCCGGAACTGGCTGCGCATCAAGCGGAGGGCACGATTGACGGATTCGTCGGCGGTTTGATGGACGTCGGTCGAATGACGGGTCACAACACCAGCCGGGGGCAGGAGTATGGACCGACCGGGATCGTCGGGCTGACCGGCAAAGATGCGATCGAGCCGTGCCGCTGCTTCAAAACCAACCTTGCGGGACGGCACGCCGATGCTGGAAAGCTGTGGCCAGGCCAGTTCGCAAATCAGCGGGTCGTCGTCTACGCCCAGCAGTGCGATTTCCTCGGGAATCCGGATTCCCATCCCCCGGCACAGGGTGGAAAGAATCAGCGCAAACTCATCGTGCATGGCAAAAACGGCGCATGGCTCCGGGAGGGCCAGCAGCCGGTCAGAGATTTCAGTCTCGGGCATCTCCGCCCGGAACGGAATGACTTCCACCCCCTGCCCTGCCTCGCGAAGTCTGCTCTGGAACGAACGAAATCGATTCCCCGAAAATCCGTTTTTTGAACCCGCAAAGGCGAAGTTTCGGAATCCCAGTTCGAGAAATGTTTCCGCTGCGACGCGCCCGATTTCCCGATTGTCGAGGCCGACAGAACGAAGGTTTTTGCGCCGGGTCGGTGGTTCAGAAAGATGCACCGCAGGTCGATCCGACCGGGCGATTTTCGTGATGGAAGCAGATGAAAGGCCGGCGGACTGGAACAGGATTCCGTCCGGATTCCACGAACGAAGCCGCTGGATCGTATTTGGTCCCGGACGCTCCAGGCGAAGCAACCAATCGGTTTTCGATTCAGCGAAATCACGAATCCCCAGCAAAACATTTCGTTCATACTGAACACGCCCTTCGAGAATGACCGCAATTTTTCGGGAATTCGTCATGTCGGATTTCGATCATAAATTATCCGCAATATGCGGATAGACCAATGACTGAATTTCCCGAAAATAAATCCATGATTGATGTGCAAGAAATCCAGCTCGACACGCAACAAACCTGGCAGGAAAACGCATTTCCGCTGATTTTGGAATGTAAAAACAGTGGCGTGAGCCTCGACGACGTCCGGGAGTGGGTCGCAGCCAATCGGGATGAACTCGACCGGAAAGCCGCGAAGCACGGTTCAATATTGTTCCGCGGTTTTCCCCTCGAAACGGATCAGGATTTTGATGCGTTCATCGCAGCGTTCGATTTTCCGAATTTCAAATACGAGGATTCTCTCTCCAACGCCGTGCGCACGAATCGGACGGAACGCGTTTTCACCGCGAACGAAGCCCCGCCGGACGTGACCATTTTTCTCCACCACGAGATGGCGCAGACGCCGATTTATCCGAGCAAACTGTTTTTTTTCTGCGAGCACGCGGCAGAAGCGGGCGGAGCAACCCCATTGTGCCGGTCCGATGTGCTGTTTGAAAAACTGCAAGAGGAATGCCCCGACTTTGCGAAAAACTGCGAAGAGAAAGGTCTGCTCTACAGCAACGTCATGCCCGACAGTGACGATCCGAACTCGGGGATGGGACGCAGCTGGCAGAGCACGTTTTCGGTTGAGACCCGCGAGGGAGCCGAGGCCGCGCTGTCCAAGCTGGGCTACTCGCACGAGTGGCTCGAGGATGGCTGTCTCCGGGCTACGACGCCGGTTTTGCAGGCAGTGCGGGACCTCGGCGGCGGGCGAAAATCTTTCTTCAACCAGCTGATCGCCGCCTTCAAGGGCTGGAAAGATGAGCGGAACGACCCGGCGAAAGCAATCACCTTCGGAGACGGCACCCCGCTCGATCCGGCGGATGCGGAAAGAGCCGCGGATCTCGCCGAGGACATCACATTCGACGTGCCGTGGCAGACCGGTGATGTGGCGCTGGTTGACAATTACGTCGCTATGCACGGCCGCCGAACTTTCTCCGGCACCCGCAAGGTTTTGGCCTCATTAGTTGCAGCCTGAGACCTGCCTAACCAACTCAATGTCAGAAAATCACACCTAATTCGTGCGTTTCCAAAAAGGTCGTGGTAGATACCTGCCATGCAACTTTTCGATACCACCGATTTCCCTCCGCGATGGGAATGTGGAACCTGGACTCAGGCACATGGGTGGACCCATATTATCTCTGATTTCCTGATTTTTCTCTCCTACCTGGCCATTCCCATTGTCATCGCCGCCCTGATTCGAAAGCGTCGCCTTCCCTTTCCCTCAATCGCCTGGCTGTTCGTGGCATTCATCTTTTTTTGCGGCCTGACACACCTCATCGAGGCCAACATTTTCTTCTGGCCGGTCTACCGCTTCTCGGCGCTCATCAAGGTGATCACGGCCGTGGTCTCGGTCGCCACCGTGATCGCGATGATTCGCCTCTCACCGAAATTCATGGCCCTGCCGGAAATGGCATTGGTGATCTCCAAAATGCGACGATCCCAGAAAATTCTCGATCAGCGAAACGACGAGATGAACCAACTTGTTTCCATCGTCGCCCATGACTTGCGGTCCCCGCTTGTCACTGTGAACGGATTCGTCGATCACCTGCGGGACTCAATCAAGAAGGAAGCGGATCCGGAGGAAATCGAGCACTGCCTGAGCCGGATTGAAAACGCTGCTTTCAGCATGGATTCCCTGATCGCTGACATCCTGGTTCACTCGCGAATTCGCAGCCCTGAACACATATCGGACCTGGAGGAGATTAACCTCACTGACATCGCCAATGAAGTCGTGGACCGATATGCCACCCGGGCTGAGCAACAGGGCTTTGAACTCGAAGTGGAAGGAATTCTGCCGACCGTTATCGGGGATCATCAGGAGATGACCCGTGTCCTCGAAAACCTCGTCGGGAATGGCCTGAAATACGGGAAAGGTGTGGAAGGCCGGCCCTCCAAAATCGTGATCCGCCAGGTGGAGACGAACAAACCCGACACCGTCGAAATATCCGTACGGAACTTTGGCGAGGAGATCGAACCCGCTTACCGGAAGAAAATTTTCGAACTTTTCGAGCGCCTCGATCGCAAGGAGAAGGGATCGGGGGTGGGGCTCGCAAGCGTCAAAAAAATCGTCGAAGCCTACAGTGGCGCAGTACAGGTGGTCACGCCCGAGGGAGGTGGAGCCGATTTCCGATTCACCTTGAAAACCGGCTGAATTCCCGATATAACGGTGGGTTCCAACTAGATGAGTCCGGAATCCGATATCCACTTTCTCTTGGTCGAAGACGATCCAGACCACGCCGAACTCGTCAGCTACAGCCTGGAAAAGGGATGGGACGGAAACATCGTGACCCATGTCTCGGATGGAGTTGAGGCACTGAACTACTTGCGGAAAAGACCGCCCTATCGGCACGTGCCGACCCCGAATGTCGTCATCCTTGATCTGAAGATGCCGAAAATCGACGGCTTTGAAGTTCTCGAACGAATCCGCTCCAATCCACGACTCAAGGACCTCCAGGTTGTCATTTTGACCAGTTCCAGGGACACGCGGGATCTCGAGCGAGCCAAGATTTTTGATCCGGCCGGCTACCTCATCAAGCCCGTCGATTCCGATCAATTCAACAAGCTGATCAAGGAACTGAGCACCCGCCTCGACGCCGAAGTCGTCCCGGCTGGCGAATGAACAGGGTTCGTTCGCCAAACAGACCCTGTTGGTTCATTTTTCCGCTAATCCTGCCCTCCGGAATATGAGTAACGATTCGAAAACGCGGCTCGCCTTTCTCGGTATCGATAATCCCCACGGCTCGGCCTGGCGGGATCTGTTTCGGGAAAATTTCGCCGACCGGCTCGAGATCACAGCCCTCATGCCGGGGTTCGACGGCGCAACCACCAGCCTGGAAGAAAGCTTGAATCACCTCCCCCGATTCGATTCGGTGGACGATTTGATCGCAAACGGCGGTGATTTGATTGATGCCGCTTTCATCGGCCTTCCGAACAACGAAACACCCACCGCCGCGGTAAAACTGGCCCGTGCCGGGAAGCACATTCTTGTGGAAAAACCGATGGCCGGCTCGGCCGAACCTGCGAAGCCGGTCGCTGAAGCCGTCTCCGAATCCGGTGTGAACTTCCAATCCGGATTTATCTGGCGATATGACGAAATCGCCGATCGCCTGCGGGACATGGTGGCGGATGGCCGGTTCGGAAAGCGGCTCATCAATGTCGAAATTTCTTTCACGACGAGCGACGTCAAAAAACGGGACCCCGACCACTACCTCTTCGATCGCGAGATCAGCGGAGGCGGTTTTTTCAACTGGCTCGCCTGCCATCAACTCGATCTCCTTTTTTACATTACGGGCCAGAAAATCGCCGGTGTAACAGCGCGCACCGGCGTTTTCGGTCAGCACGATTGCGAGGTCGAGGATGGCGGTGCGGTGATCATGGATCTGTCCGGGGGTGGCATCGCGACGTTCGTCGGTGGCTACTGGCTGCCCCGCTGGGCGGGCGAATCGCACTGGTCCTTTCGCGGCGGCGACCGCTGGGTTCACTGGGATCCTGGCCGGGCCGGAACGGGCGGCGCACTCGACATTCACGGCCCGCAACCGCAATGGAACGCGATGGAAGAGGTCTTCGAACTGCCTCCGGATTCGACGCCCGGGTACGGTGGAAACCGCGCTGTGAAAGCGGTTGCCGATTGGCTCGATGGAGGCGAAAATCGCAATACTCCGCAATCCACGGTCGACACCCTCGCTCTGCTCGACGCCATCGCCGAATCAAGCGAAACCGGGCATCGCGTAACATGCGAGATCGGTTGAACGGGTTATTGCCGTTCCGCAAAACCCGCACAATTCGACGGTGGACAGGATGCCGTTCCGATTTTTATCTTCGACCATAATGAATTTTCGAAACACCGTTCTGGCATTCGCCCTTTTCGCCCTGTCCGCGATCTCTGTCCAAGCCGATACGATCCTGGTCGAGGCAGAGTCCTTCAAAAATCATGGTGGCTGGAAACTGGATACCCAGTTTGTCGAAATCATGGGCTCGCCGTATCTGCTGGCCCACGGGCTCGGGAAACCGGTCGAAGATGCGGAAACGACGGTGAAATTTCCGAAAGCCGGAAAATACCGGATCTGGGTGCGGACAAAGGACTGGGTCGCGCCCTGGAAAGCGGAAGGCACGCCGGGTCGGTTCCAGCTTTTGATTGACGGAAAAGCGGTGGAAAAAGAATTCGGAACCGAAAACGCGGACTGGCACTGGCAGGACGGCGGCGAAGTCGAAATTTCCGGCACGGAAGCGAAACTCGCTCTTCATGACCTGACCGGATTCGACGGTCGCTGCGACGCGATTCTTTTTACGACAGACGCAAACTACAAGCCGGACAACAGCAGCGACATCCTCCCGGCCTGGCGGCGTGAGCTGGCAGGAATTTCCGCCGAACCGATCCTCGAAGACGGATACGACATTGTTTTCATCGGCGGCGGCTATGCCGGCACGGCAGGCGCCATTTCAGCCGCGCGAATGGGTGCCAAGGTCGCCCTGGTCCAGAACCGCGGGGTGCTCGGCGGAAACGGATCGAGCGAGGTCCGGGTCTGGGCCATGGGCAATACGCCGCCCGGTTTGTATCCCGTCGGTGATATCGTTCGCGAACTGGAAGACGATGCTTCCGCCTCTCCGGCTCCCGCTGAAGAGTTCGAGGACGACAAGAAATTGAAAATCGCGCAGGCGGAAAAAAATCTCGACCTGTTTCTGTTTCACCACGCCTACGACGTGGAAATGGAAAGCAAAACGCGCATCGGCGCGGTGCTGGCATTCGACACACGGACCGGTGCGATCCGGAAATTCAAAGCGCGGAATTTTTGCGATTCCACGGGACACGCCTACATCGGGATGAAAGCGAACGCCGATCGGAAAATGATCGACGGCGGCCGGATGGGCATGTCGAACATGTGGGCCTGGGCGAACGCCGACACGCCCCGGACATTTCCCAAAACGCCGTGGGCGCTGAATTTGGAAGAGGGCGACTTTCCCTATCCGAAAAAGTTTCATGCCCAGTGGTTCTGGGAAAGCGGGTACGACAAGCACCCGCTCAACGACCTGGAAGTCATCCGCGACTGGAATCTCCGCGCCGGGTTCGGCGCCTGGAACGCGATCAAGAATAAGGGCGCGTACGCCCGCTACGACGAAACCGGTAACGCCCACAAAAATGCCTACCTGACCTGGATGGCCTACATCGGCGGGCCGCGCGAGACGCAGCAGCTGCTTGGTGACGTGATTTTGACTGAGGAAGACATCGTCACGAAACGTCACTTCGATGACGGCTGCGTGCTGACAACCTGGTCGGTCGATCTTCATTACCCGAAAGAGCAATTCGCGAAAAAGTATCCGGACAACCCGTTTATTTCCTACGCAGTTCACGGAAAAGGCGTCGATCGGAAACGAGGATACCCGGTTCCCTATCGCTGTTTTTATTCCCGAAACATCGAGAACCTGTTCATGGC
>JABDJT010000266.1 GCA_013003335.1 Verrucomicrobiales bacterium
TGATTGAACCGGGGCCAGTTTCCGAAATTCCGGCGACGGCGGGAGTTTTGGAAATCGAAATCGCGCCAGCTACAGCAGGGGAGGCGATCACGACAGGCACAACGGTAGAAGTGGCGGACCAGCCAGCTGCGATGCCGGAAAAAGCGGTTGCTGGAACGCGCTGGGAATTCTGGGTGGTGGCAATTTGGTTGTGCGGCGTCGGATTTTTCGGGCTGCGATTTTTTCTCGACTGGCGGGCGATGCGGCGGCTGCAATTTTCGGCGCATCCGCTGGCTGATGCGGAATGGCGGCAGCGAATTGCGGGGCTCTCGGCCCGGATCGGGATCACCCGGGGCGTACGACTTCTCTCCTCGGCAGCGATTCGCGTTCCGATGGTGATCGGCGTGTTGCGGCCGGTGGTGATCGTGCCCCCGTCACTGATCAGCGGCCTTTCGCCGACGGAGGTGGATGCGATTTTGCTGCACGAGCTGGCGCACATTCGGCGGCATGATTTCCTCGTAAACCTGCTGCAATCGGTTGTTGAGACGGTTTTCTTTTTTCACCCGGCGATCTGGTGGATTTCGAACCGGATTCGGGAAGAACGGGAGCATTGCTGCGATGATCTGGCCACGGCGGCCTGCGGCGATGTCGGACAATATGCCCGGGCGCTGACGGCGCTGGAAGAAACTCGGCTTTCCAGCGAAACCGGCGGGCTCGCGGTGGCAGCGGATGGCCGGAAACGCGGATCGTTGATCGGGCGGATTCGGCGTCTCGTCCGCGGCGAAAAATCGATGCCGACCGGCCCCGGTTGGCCGCTGGCGATGCTGGGCGGATTGGCGATCCTGGCCGCGGTATCGACGATTTTCTTGGTGGGGGCTGATTCGGCCCTGGCGGCGGAAGATGAGGAGAAAAAAGAGAAAAAGATCGCCACGAAAATCGATATGAAAAAGCTGCGGGTGTCGCAGTTTGGCGGGCAGGAACGGGAGATTTTTGCGATTCACTCCGAAGAGGAAATTTACGCGGTTTTTGTGCTGCAACCGCCGAAGGGATGGAAATCGAATTCGTCGAGTGCCGGAGTACGGGTAAACCCGAACAACAAGAAATCCGGTGTGGCGTGGGCGGATTACAAATGGGACGACACCGAGTTGAGAATTCGTTTCGACACGCAGAAGCCGAAGGAATTGCAGATCAACGAGCAGACGCTTCTGATGCAGCGGGGTGGCCGGGTGGTGCACTGGCGGGGGCCGGATGAAGGAGCGGAAAATACCAGCGTGTTGGCGGCTGATGCCGTGCCGGAGCCGAGAGCGACCGATGTGGAGTTGAAGAAATTTCTGACCGATCTCCGCGAACGGATCATCGCCGAATTTTCCCCGGACGACGACACCCTGATCGCTCCCCGAAAACCCGGAAAATGGGAACTCGGGGACGGCGTCACGTTTGAACTGGAGCAGAATATCGTGCACGGCGCGGATGTGATGACCAACGGGATCATCCGCTGGCCAAAATCAGAAAAATGGCCGGCGTTGCGGTATGAATTCAACGTCGCGGCGGATGCCTTCGCGAATCGCGATCCATGGGCACTGGCGCTCGACAAAAACAAGCCCCGGCACGTGTTTCTTGCGAAAGGGGATCAGCATTACGTCTCGATCAATTTCGAAAATCCGGAGCAAATCATCCGTGACTGGACCAACACGGGCTTCTCCAAACACGCCACGCCGGCGGTGATCGCAGCGATTGAAAAGCATTTTCGGATCGGGAAAAAGCCGGAGAACGACGGCATCCAACCGATCGGCGGAAACATGATCTCGCAGGAAATCGAAAGCGCATCGATCGACGAAGAATTCGTGGTGAAAGGGAAAGTTTACGACGGGAAGAACGGGGGCCCGATGGCCGGGGTATTGGTTCAGGCTTTCAGTGAATACAAGCCGCTGAAACGACTCGCCGCGGCCCGGAGCGGGGATGACGGGACGTGGGAGTTGCGGTTTCGCGTCGAATTGGAGACTCTGAAAAACTTTCGCGGGTTGCGGGTGGAACCGGGTCTCGCGGGCTTTTTTGACCGCGATTTGTTCGGTCGGGGGGAATTCAACATGATGCTCAGCAAGGACGAAACGATTCCGGAAACGGTGGTTTCAGACGAGCGAACCGGGATCATTCCCGGAGAGCCGGCAGAGAATACGGAATTTCGCATGTCACCAGGGGCGCGGGTCACGGGGAAACTGGTCGACTCCGAAGGAAAACCGATGGTGGGCGCCTACATCGCAGTCCGGGTGATCGAAAGCGAAGGCGATCTTCCCTGGACCGGTCCGAGGCTGCAGCGGCCCGGTTTTCGCGCCGATTCCACTGCCACGGATGACGACGGCCGTTTCGTGTTGGACCAGGTGCCGACGAATCGCCGATTGAATATCGAAGCCGCCAAACGCCCGACGTTCGAGGGCATGACGGAGGATTACGAGTTCAAGAGAGACACCGAAGTCCTCCTTCGGGCCGGATGGGAATTGAAGGCGGAATTTCCGGAAGACGTCGATCCGTCCGCCAAAACACAGGTGCGGGTGATTTCCGAACAGGAGGAAATCCCCGGGCCGAAAGACCCGGTGGCGTTTGCAAAAACGGTCCTCGCCTGGGCCAAAACCGCCGCCGAAAACCGGACCGGGGAAGTGGTGGAACCGCAGACCTGGAATCACCTCATGGGCTGGGGAAATTTGATCGAAGTGAAATACCGACCCGATTTTCCCGAAAAAGATCGCGTCATTGAAGCACTGAAAACGGACTCGCCCGTCATCGAGATCGCGTTTCTTCCCAACCACGGAGGGCCCGATGCGATTTACCTGAAAACGGCGGATCAAAAAGTGCATGCGTTGGCGAAATGGGACTCGAAAGCCCTCGCCGAGGTCGTGCGTGAACCGTCACTGAACCTGAGCGAGATCAGCTTCTACCAGACTTTACTGACCGCCGTGGATACCGCGGCTGTTCCGGAGGCAAAAGGCCGCCGGGTGCAGGTTCGCGGGAAAATGGTCGATGCGGTAACAGGTGAGCCCGTGAAAAAAGCGAAGGTCATCCAAGCCGGGAGATTCGATCCGCTCGATCCGGACAAGGAAACGCAGTGGGGATTTTCCGAGACTCGCAGCAGTGCCGTTTCCGATCAATTTTCCACCTCGGTGAACTGGCCGAAAGGCTGGACCGCGCGGATCATCGTCGACGGCTATCAGCCTGCGCCGATTTTGACGAAAGCACCGGATGCCGACGCCACGAAAATCGACGTCATCGTGAAATTGGAGAAAAGTCCCGAGATTTCCGGCCGCGTTCTTGACCACAACGGCAATCCCGTCGAGGGCGCCTCTATTTTTTCCGTGCCGCCGACGGGTATCAACGTCGCCCAGGGCCGGGCTACGAAAACGTACGAGCCCTATGACGACGACCCGTCTTTTACGCCCGTGAAAACAGATGCAGACGGAAAATTCACGGGCATTTCGATCGGTGGAACGGGGAAAATCGTCGTCACTGCCAAATCGTTCGATGCCTGGCCGGTGATCGTGCCGGAGGGAAAGAAGAATGTTGAGATCAAGCTGCCGGAGCCAATCGCTTTTGAATTTGATTACGACATTCCCGGCGCAGAAGACAAGATCGACATTTTTTATCAATACCTTTCGCCTTGGAATGTCGGAGGGGAATTGCAGGAGTTGTGGAAGCACGTCGATACCCGGCGTCCGGTTTCGATTCAAAAGGGACAGGTCACTGTGACCGGTTTTGTCCCGGGCCATTATCAACTTGCCCGGACCAAGCCGGTATCGATGAAGCAAATCGGTCACAACGTATGGATGGAACTGGAATTTTTCGAAGTCGAAGCCGGCAGCACGCGGAAATTCGACTGGAACCGGAGCGAAGGCCCCGGGGCAGTTGTCACCGGGAAGGTGAAATGGCCCGAAAAACTCGAACTAATGGGAATCAGCTGGCGGATCGAAAGCCAGGATTCGATCAAGGACAACCAGGGCCGGGACAAGAATCAGAATTACGACGGAGGCCTGGTCGATTTAGAATCCGGAAATTTCAAATCGGTGAAGCTCCCGCCGGGAAAATTCACCCTCATTCTGTCTGCCCAAAAACCGATTCCGCAGGAGCGGATGATGCGATCGGGCATCATTGGTCCGGACGGAGTGAAGAGTGTCGAGGTCGAAGTGCCGGAAAACGGCCAGGTGGATTTGGGGACGATCGAATGGAAGGATCTGAAGTGAAAACGATTCAACAGCGTGAAATTTCTCTGTCGCGAATTCATCGCCTTGGGTAACAAAAATTTATCGAAGTGCGTCTGAGCCATTTTTTGTTACTCAGGAGGGTTGATTCATCGAACAAACCCTGTTGATTCGTTTTGGATGAAATCCTACCTCGACCTGCTCGATCACGTTTTGACCCACGGGAAACCGAGGGATGACCGCACAGGCGTGGGGACGATCGGGGTCTTCGGGGCCCAGGCGCGATTCGATCTGCGGGATTCATTTCCGGTCCTGACTACGAAAAAACTGCATCTGCGCTCGATCATTTACGAGTTGCTCTGGTTTTTGAACGGCGACACCAACGTGAAGTATTTGCAGGAAAACGGCGTCACGATTTGGGATGAATGGGCGGACGAAAACGGCGACCTCGGCCCGGTTTACGGGAAACAATGGCGTCGCTGGCAGGGTGCGGAAGGAGCGGAGCCGATCGACCAGATCGCCCGCGTCGTCGATTCGATCAAAAATAATCCGACGAGTCGGCGGCACATCATTTCCGGCTGGAACGTGGTCGATGTGGATCAAATGGCGCTCCCACCGTGTCACACGATGTTCCAGTTTTACGTCGACACGACCGCGAACGAGCTGAGCTGCCAGCTTTATCAGCGCAGCGCGGATTTGTTTCTCGGCGTGCCGTTCAACATCGCGAGCTACGCCCTTTTGACGCGGATGATGGCGCAGGTTTGCGGCCTGAAGTCCGGGGAATTTGTTCACACCTTCGGCGATTTGCATCTTTACAAAAACCACCTCGATCAGGCCCGCGAACAGGTCAGCCGCGAGCCGCGGCCTCTCCCGCTGATGAAAATCAATCCGGATGTGACGGAGATTGATCAATTCAAATTCGAGGATTTTGAACTGGTCGGATATGACCCGCATC
>JABDJT010000197.1 GCA_013003335.1 Verrucomicrobiales bacterium
AGGCTGAGGAATTCGATCTCGATGAAATGAAAGAGACCGCCTTCGAGGAAAAACCGGCGGAGTTGGCGGAGGAGTTTTCGGAGTTTAAACAGAATTACGAATCCGAAGAAATCGGGCAGCCGCTCGACAATCAATTCACCGTTTCACAGAAAGAAGCGAAGAAGATGGAGCGGAAATTGAACAGTCGACTCAAGCTCGATGTCGGCGTGGATATGCGTTTTTCCACCGGGTTTCAGAAAGCGGCCGAGAATTTTCTCGAGAAAGGCTTCGACGAGGAACGCGATATGAAGTTCGTGAAAATCTATTATCACTCCGAGGTTTGATCGACCTCAAGATCACGCTCTCGCTCGGGCATGATGGCGCAGGCGCCTTTGCAGCCGAAAATTTTCGAGAAGAACAGCCGGTTCCGGCTGATGAACTGGTAGACCTTTTCCGCGATCCATATCACGCCGGGGAACCACAAAAACAGCGACACCGGCACAAGTAGGGGCATTCGCATTCCCAAAAACCGGATCGCCCGTGCGCCGCAATGAATTTCGTCGTCTTCCGTGATGCAATGGATCGCCTCCATCAAATCCTCGCGGGTCAAGCCCGGAGCTTTCTTCGCCGCTTCGGGATCCTTGATTGGGAGAAACCGGACCTTGTTGAACCAGTCCAGCCACGTCAGGGATTTCATCTGGAACGTGCAAAGCGGACAGTCGCTGTCGTAAAGGACGGTATTCATATCAATTTTTGAACCAACAGGGTTGGTTCGGCGAACGTACCCTGTTGGATCGAAAACGCAAAAAAACCCGGCTCCGCGCAATGGGGCGAAACCGGGTTTTTGCGAAATGTTGCGCTGAGAATCAGGCGAGGTTCTGGGAGTGGAAACCAGCCCAGTCATCGAGATTGTTCAGGTTCACGGCGTCTTTGACGGAACCGTCGTCCGGACGTCCGGCTGCTGCGCAGACTTCGGCGCGCGTTTCGTCGTCGTGAATGTAACCGGTGATGGCTGCGTTCAGTTCGTCCACAGCGCCCTGATCGAGCGATCCGCCCTTTTGCTCCAGGATCCAGGATTCCAGCTGGCAGTAGGTCGGTTTGCTGTCGGCGATGTAGGATTCGAACGCCCCCTTGTCGATGCCGAGGCCGTCGAGGACCATTTGGTCGTAGCCGGCGCCGATGGCGGGGTAGTCGGAATGCAGTTTGCCCTGGGCACCGAGGGAGGCTTTGAGCCAGAGGCGGGGCAGGTGAAGAACGCCAAGAGGACCGGCAGTGCCGGAGCTGATCATGGGAATGAAGTCACTCATGTTATTGGATGTGTTTTGTGTTTTGGTTAGGATAAAAATTCGTCCGGAAGCGGTTTCGTCCCGACGAGGAAAGTCGAGACTATCGTGCCCTGCTGGTCGGAACAATCTTTTTTCGGCCCGTTAGTGCGGCCTTTTTGCCACGGAAAATAAATCCGGTTTTGCCGTATTTGTATCGATGGCCGGGTCTCCGTGAATCACCCCGTGACGCAGTTTCAAGATCAGGGAAGCGAATTTTTCCACAATCCAGAAAAGGCCGGCGCGTATTGCGCCACGTACCGATCCGGTGCGGGGAAAATATCCGCCTACTTCTGTTACCTCGAATCCCGTCGCCTGCAAAAGTTGGCCGAGGCTCACCGGCGTGACGCCCAGTTCGTGGGTAAAATCACCATGCCGGGTCGCGTTGGAGAGCGGACTCTGTGCATTGTAAGTCAGAATCCATAGCTCGCCGCCCGGCCGGAGTGCCTTGTGGCAGGCGTCGAGAAAATCGACTGCCTCGTTCTTGGTTAGGTGTTCGAGCACGTCTTTCGCATGCAGCAAATCAAACTTGCCCTCCGTTTCGGCCAGTTTTTCGAGGATGTCTCCGTTGACCATCCTGATGTCTTTCTCCGACGTGAAATCCACCTCGCTGGCTGCCACGTCGATTCCCGTCAGTTCACTGAATCCTTTTTCGTGCAGCCAGGCCAGCCACTCCCCTTTTCCGCAGCCAAGATCGCCGATTTTTGACGCGGTGTTCTTCGGCAGGTTCCGGTAGATCTTCTCATAAACCGCGAACTGCACAGTCGGGTCGAACGACTTCCGTTCGCCGAAATTGCTGGAATAATTGGCATAGAGTCGGTCGCGGTATTTCATCAGGCGGTGGTCTCTGTTTTTACGGCGGAAATGCCGCTTCACAAGTCATTCCTGCTTCGGTATTCTCCGGCCATGACTTCCCCGAATTCTGATTCCTCCTCCCGACGCCGGTTCCTCGGCACGACTACAGGAACGGCGATGGGCGGATTTTTTGCCTTCACATCGAAATCCCGCGCCCAGGCTCCGCAAATCATCGGCCACGGCGATTTCAAATACGAGGTCGTGAAAGGCTGGGGAAACCTCAACCCGGCCCAGCATCCCGTCGCGAACTGCCACGAGATGGTTGAGGACTCGAAAGGCCGGCTGATTTTGTTTCAAACGGACACGAAAAACAACGTCATCATCTACGACAAAAGCGGCAAACTGCTCGAAGCCTGGGGCAACGAATACCCCGGCGCGCACGGGCTCGACATCGTGAATGAAAACGGCGAGAACTTCCTGTATCTCTCCGACACCGGAAAAGGAATCGTGGTCAAAACGGACATGAAAGGCAAAGTCCTGATGACAATCGGGCGGCCGGACGTGCCCGAATATCAGAATAAGGTTCCCAATCCCCGTGCCAAAGCCGCGGCCAAAGGAAAAGGCAAGGGCGGAAACCAACCGGCGATGATTTTACCGCCATGGCGGCCGACGAATATTATGCCCGCACCCGACGGCACATTTTACATCGGCGACGGATACGGCAGTAGCTGGGTGTTGCACTATTCTGCCGACGGCGAATTGCTCCACATGTTCGGCGGTCGCGGAGATAAACCCGGCAACCTGAATGTCCCGCACGGCGGGATTGTCGACACGCGGGATCCAAAAAACATCACGCTCATGATTTGCTCGCGGACGGAAAATGCGCTGAAGCGTTTCACTCTTTCCGGCATCCACTTGCAGACCATTCCCGTCCCCGGAATGCGCATCTGTCAGCTGGCCAACCACGGGGATTACATGATTGGCCCGAGCCTGGAAGGTGTCATCAACGTCGTCGACAAAAACAACAATGTCGTTTCCAACCCCGGCGGCAGCGCGCCCACCCGCGACGGGAAATTCGAGCTGACCAAGATCGAGAAAGCCGCAGACAGCCCCTTCACGCATCCCCACGGAATCTGGATTGATGCCGATGAGAGCGTTTACGTGCCGCAGTGGAATTCCGGGCGGACCTACCCGATCAAGCTGAAGCGAGTCTGATTTGCTCTCCGAAATTGGCACCGACAAGGCCGGGCTTGTAAAATCAGCGCCCGCAAAATCCGGCTCGATTGTGCCAGATTCCGCATTTCCAATCGGCTCATCTTTCCCTAAATTGCCGGCGGTTATGAGAAAATTTCCCCCGACACTGATTTTCTGCGTGGCACTGGCGGTTTGTCCGGCGATAGGCCAGGAGAAAAAGACCGAAGAACCGGCAAAAGAAGCCCCGGACGAGGCCGAAACCACTCCGGAAGAAGGGCATTCGGTTCACGGCGAGATATTTAACGAAGGGCCCCGCCAGGCGGCAGTTTTAATCGGGGGAACCGGCCATGTGAATTTTGAAATCACGACAAAATCGCCGGAAGCACAGAAATTTTTCAACCAGGGGATCGGCCAACTGCACGGTTACTGGGATTTTGAGGCGGAACGGAGCTTCCGCCAGGCGGCGGCGCTCGATCCCGAGTGCGCGATGGCTTACTGGGGAATGGGCATGGCGAATTTCGGCAATAACACGCGCGGGAAAGGGTTCGCCGATGAAGCGGCGAAACGGCGCGATCAGGCTTCCGAGCGGGAAAAAATGTGGATTGACAGCCTCGCGGCGTATTTCAAAGACGTAAAAGCCGACAAGAAAAAGCGGCTTCGCGATTTGATGCGGGCGATGGAAAAAATCGCGCAGAAATATCCGGATGACATCGAGGCGCAAGCCTTCGTGTTCCGGCAACTGTATTACAACCACCGGAATGGCCATCCGATGCCGAGCGTTTACGTCGCGGATTTGCTGGGCGAAAAAATTCACAAGCTCGACCCGAATCATCCCGTTCATCATTACCGGATTCATATCTGGGATCGCGAGAATGCCGAGAAGGCGTTGCATTCCGCCTCAATGGGCGGGCCTTCCGCGCCGGGGATTGCCCACATGTGGCACATGCCGGGGCATATTTACTCGAAACTGCACCGGTACCAGGACGGAGCGTGGTACCAGGAAGCGTCGGCCCGGGTCGATCACGCGTACATGATGCGATTCATGCTGATTCCGGATCAGATTCACAATTTCGCCCACAACAACGAATGGTGTATCCGCAATTTGAATCACCTCGGTCGCCTGCAGGACGCGATCACCCTTTCCAAAAACATGGCTGAGCTGCCACGCCGGCCGAAATTTACGAAGAAGGAAGACCCGAAAACCTACAACCCGAGCGGCAGCAGTTGGCAATACGGCCGGCAGCGGCTGCGCGAATCGTTGTTCCGCTACGAGGAGTGGGACAAGCTGATTGCGCTGGCAGACACGAATTATTTGAAGCCGGATGGAAAAGGCCTGACGCAGGACGATCACGACCGCTTCCAGGGCATTGCGAAATTTGAATCAGGCGACGCCGAAGGCGGGAAAGTTCACCTCGACGCGATCGAAAAACGGCTCAACGAAGAAAAGAAAAAGCGCGACGATGCGGTCACGAAAGCCGAGCAGAAAGCGAAAGACGGCAAGAAAGACAAAAAGGGAATCGACGCCGCGAAGAAGGCAGCCGAGCGGAATTTCTCGAAAAAAATCGCCGCGCTGCAGACCCGATTCGATGAGCTGACCGTTTACGCGGCCGTAAATCAGAAGCCTGAGCCGGATTTGGCAAAAGCCCACGAATTTTTGCCGAAGCTGAAGAACCTCGCGAAAGAGCGCCACGCCATGCTGTGGTCGCGCGCGGGGAAACACGACGAGGCTGTGAAGGTGGCCGGTGAAGCGGTTTCAGGTGGAAAAAATCAGGTCAAACCGCTCGTGTTCCAGGTCCGAATTCTCGCTGCAGCCGGGAAAAAAGACGAAGCGAAAAAAGCATTCGAATCGCTGCGAACCGTCGCCGGATTTGCCGATACAGATCTCGCGATTTTTGAGCCCCTCAAGCCGATCGCCAAAGAATTCGGGTTTCCCGAAAAATGGCAGATGCCAGCCCCGTCAAAGGACATGGGCGAACAACCGAGCCTTGATTCGCTCGGCCCATTCCGCTGGACTCCCCCGAAAGCGCCCGATTTCAAGCTGACGAATATCGAAGACAAACCGGTCGATCAAACTTCTCTTGGCGGAAAACCGACCGTGATGATTTTTTACCTCGGGAAAGGCTGCAAACATTGCATGGAACAGCTCAATGCCTTCGCTCCGATGCATGAAAAATTTCAGGAAGCCGGGATCGACATTGTCGCGGTCAGCACCGATTCCGTCGATGGGCTGAAACAAACCTTCCGCGAGGCCGAGCCGGAGGAAACCGGCGAAGGCGAAACCAAACCCGCCGCCGACACAGAAAATCCCTTCCCGTTTCCGCTCCTGTCCGACACGAGCCTGGACGCCTTCAAAGCATTTCGTGCCTATGACGATTTCGAAAAAATGGCGCTGCACGGCACCTACCTGATCGACGGAAAAGGCCAAATTCGCTGGCTGAATATCAGCTACGAACCGTTCATGCATCCCGGCTGGTTGCTGGAGGAATGCGAGCGTCTGTTGAGCTTCGGGGATTCCTGAAAAACGAAGCAACAGGGTTGGTTTGGCGAACAGACCCTGTTGGTTCAGTTGTTTCATTACGCGTCCGGTAAACTTTGGATTGCCATTTTCCCGCTCACCCTGTTTCCTTGCGGGCAGATTCTGCCACCCCTCCGCCGATGTCCAACGACGACTCTTCCGATTCCGAAAAGCCGACGAAACGCCAGGTTTTCGGCAGACGCCTGTTCAGCACGCTGATTTTGTGGGGAATCGTTATAGCCGCATTCGTCCTGGCGATTGACTGGCTGTTCCTGTTGCTCGCCTGTGCCGTTGTTTTCCTCGGACTGATCGAATATTTCTCGTTGTTCCCGATCCTCGGGTTCCGCCGCTTTCGGTGGCAAACCTACGGAGTCACCGCTGGCTACCTCGGCCTGCTTTTTGCCCGAAACTGGGGATTTGAGCCGGACTGGCTGGTCGACCTGGACGGGCTCGCGATTGCCGCCCTGGTCATTTGCGTCGTGCTGGAGCGACTCCGGGCTCCGCTGGAGGGCTTCCGAACGCTCGACGAAATTGCGGCGACGATTTTCGGATTCATCTACATCGTAATCCTGTTCTCTTTTGTCCCGAAAATCCTGATGATGGATTTGAGAGACGTTACAGGAAATCCTTCCTCTCATTTTTACGTGCTGTTTCTCCTGCTGGTGACGAAATTCACCGACATGGGCGCCTACGCGGTCGGCTCGCTGATTGGGCGGGACAAGATGGTGCCGCATGTCAGTCCCGGAAAAACCTGGCAGGGCTTCGGCGGGGCGATCCTGTTTGCTTTTATCGCGAGTTTTGGAGCGTATTTCCTGTTTGGGCACAAAATGCCGCTGATCACCCCGCTGCACGCTGCCATCCTCGCCGTTGCGCTCGCACATGTCGCAGTCCTGGGAGATTTGGCTGAGTCAATTTTGAAGCGGAGCCTGGAGGCGAAAGATTCCGGCCACAAAATGCCCGGTATCGGCGGCGTGCTGGATTTAATCGACTCGATCCTCTTCACCGCGCCGATTTTGTATGTGTATCTTTTGATCCTGGCGTGATGTCTGACTCTCCCCCCGCAAAGCCTAAAAACGTCGTGGTCCTCGGCTCGACCGGCTCGATAGGCGAAAGTGCGCTGAAGGTCGCTCACGACATCCCCGACCGGATGAAAGTCGTGGGCCTCGCAGCGAACCGGAGTGCGAAGCGGCTGGCTGAGCAATGCACGGAGTTTTCGGTGCAACATTGCTCGATCACTGATGAATCAAAGCTCTCAGAGCTGCGCGATGGATTGCCTTCGGGGGTGAATTCCGCAACGGGCGAGGAGGGGATGATCGAACTCGCTCAACTGCCCGAGGCGGACATGGTCCTGATCGCGATTGTCGGCACGGATGGCTTACGTCCCGCCCTTGCGGCGATCGAGGCGGGGAAAGATATCGCTGTGGCCAGCAAGGAAATTCTCGTGATGGCCGGTGAAACGGTGATGACGGCCGCGCGAGAAAAAGGGGTGAACGTTTTGCCGGTGGATTCGGAGCACAACGCGATTTTCCAATGCCTCGAAGGCAAACCGTCCGGGGATATTTCACGGCTGATCCTGACTGCTTCCGGTGGGCCTTTTCGCGAGGCACCTGCAGAGGAACTGGCAGCCGTGACCGTCGAACAGGCCCTGAAACACCCGACCTGGGAGATGGGCCGGAAAATCACGATCGACTCGGCGACCCTGTTCAACAAGGGCTTGGAGATGATCGAGGCGCGCTGGCTATTCGGAGTGGAAATGGATCGGGTCGACGTAATTGTCCACCCGCAGAGCATCGTCCACAGCATGGTCGAATTTATCGACGGCTCAGTCCTCGCGCAGCTTAGTGTGACCGATATGTGTTTCCCGATTCAATACGCCGTGACCTGGCCGGAACGGGTGCCGAATACCCTGCCTCCTCTCGATTTCGCTGAACTGGCCAAACTCGATTTCGAAGAGCCCCGCTGGGATGATTTTCCTGCCCTGCGCCTCGCCAAACGCGCCGGCGCCGAAGGCGGAACCCTCCCCGGCGTCATGAATGCCGCCAACGAAATCGCCGTCGCTGCATTTCTCGACAAGCAAATCGGCTTTCCGAGAATCTGGGAAACCGTTGCGGCAGTTATGGACGCACACGAGGTGAATCCGCACCCCGATTTGGACGAAATCATCGCCGCAGATGGATGGGCCCGCCAGGCAGCACAGGAAATAATCACCTGAAGGTCACCGCACCTTTTTCACCCCTTCCTTCAGCCATTTTCCCCATTTCCGATTGTAACTGTGAACCGTTTTTGTCGGGCCGTTCGAATCAACCAGCCCTCGTTTTTCGTTCGCCCACTGAAAAATTCCACCACGCAGGTTTTTGACATCGGTAAACCCTGCTTCCCGTAATTTTTCGCCGATCAATTCGCTCCGTTTTCCAACTGAGCAGTATACCACCACCGGCTGATCGCGTTTCAATTCGGCAAGCCGGTCGACCGAAAAATCGCGAAAACCAACGAGTTTCGCGCCGGCGAGATGGCTGATGTTGAACTCGTCGTCTGCCCGCGCGTCAAGCAGCACGGGTCGTTTCGACTTCTCGCCTTTTAACTTCGTTGAAAGTTCGGCGGCTGAAATTTGCGGCACGGTTCCTTCGAGCAAATCGTCGAGCATCGCCTCGAAATCGGCATCTCCGGCGAAAACCGGGACTGAAACAGCGAAAAAAACGATCGGCCACTTCATTCGGATTTTGGTTCGTCTTCCGGTTTGGGTTGAAACGGCGTTTTCGCCATTCCCCAGACCGTCTGGACTTTCACAGAATCGTACCCATTCAGTCCAAAATCAATTCCGTGCAGATCTCGCCTCAGCCGGAATGACCCGAAAAGCCGGTCCCAGATCGAGAACAGCGAGGTGTAGTTCGAATCCGTCTCAGATGGAATGCGAGAGTGATGAACTTTGTGCATGGCAGGCGTGACCGTCACGATCCGGAGCCCACGGTCGAGCCATGGCGGCAGAGCGACGTTTGCATGGTGAAATTGCACAACCGCAAAAAGGAGAGTCTCGTAAATCGCCAAATGCCAAAGCTGCGCGCCAATCAACATCAAAACCGGCACGCGCAGCAGCGAAGACAGGATGATTTCGCCAAAATGAAACCGGTTCGCCGTCGTGACGTCCATCCGCGGATCGGCATGGTGAACGCGGTGAAATCTCCACAGGAAAGGCACTCGGTGATTCCAGCGGTGCCACCAGTAGGTCCAGAAATCGAGCAGCAAAACTGCAATCGCGAATTCCATCCAGGCGGAAAGCGAAATCCAGTTCAGCAATCCGAATCCCCGCGACCACGCCCAGTCCGCCGCCCAGGCCCAGAGCAAAACGAAGCCAAGAGACGTCATCGCTGCGTTGATCACCCCGAGAACCGTGTTTCGAAGAAGATGGATTGCGCGTTGTTTTGCTTTTCCGCGGAAAAACGGCAAAAACGGACGAAACCCTTCCCAGGTGAGCAGCAAAACCAGCACGCCGGCCGCGATCCAAAGCGAATGATTTTCGAGCGGTTGGAGGGATTCCGGCATGTTGTGAAAAAACGAATCAACAGGGTTGGTTCAGTGAACATACCCTGTTGGTTCGCGAAAACACCAAATGGAGTCAGAAATTACTTGGGTTTTCCTGAAAGTTGGGATTTCATGACAAAAGCCCGTGATGAGCAAAAAGGCGAAATCCTCAAATTCTGCAGGCCCGGTGCGGGTGGGACTTGATCTCGGTGGCACCAAGATCCTGGCAAAAATTTTCGACGAGGAATATCGCGAACTGGGCAAGGCCAAGGTGAAAACCGAAGGCCATCGTGGCGTGCAATCCGGCCTGAAACGAATGGGGCGGACGATCAAGGACGCGCTCGATGAAGCCGGGGTGAAGAAGAAGCAGGTTTTGACGATCGGGGTCGGTTGCCCGGGGCCAATCGATCCGGTAAACGGAATCCTGGTTGAAGCACCGAATCTCGGCTGGAAAAATGCGCCTGTGGCCGAGTTTCTCGGAGCCGAATTCGATGCGCCGACCGTGATCTGCAACGACGTCGACGCCGGCGTTTTTGCCGAATTCGAAATGGGAGCGGCACGTGACTCAAAATGCGTCGTGGGCATCTTTCCGGGAACGGGAATCGGAGCCGGGGCGGTCGTGGACGGGCAATTGCTGCATGGCTCTGGGCTGTCCTGCATGGAATTGGGCCACATCCCGCTTTATCCGGAGTCCGGAGGCGGCGGTTCCACCCTCGAAACGGAATGCAGCCGGCTGAAAATCGCGGCAGAATCCGCCCGTGCTGCCTATCGGGGACTTGCGCCGAATTTGCTGGAGACCTGCGGCACGGAAC